>NZ_JBAYTI010000033.1:0-30256 GCF_041675725.1 Castellaniella sp.
GCACGAAGATCGACAGGGTCAGCCAGGGGAGTGTTGAAGACGCCATTTCGCTAGCCATCAGTGAACCATCAAGACGAAGAATGTGAGAAACACCATGATGCCCAGGATCATGGCGAAGGCGTAGTGATAGATGTAGCCCGATTGCAGAAGGCGTCCGGCGGCAGCGGTCATGCCCACCAGGCGGGCGCTGCCATTGACGATCAGGCCGTCGATCAGGCCCCGGTCACCCCCCTGCCACAGGCCGCGGCCCAGGCCCGTGGTAACCGGCACGATCACGTGCATGTTGAACCAGTCGAAGTACAGCTTGTGATCGAGCAGCCTGTAGATCGGCGCGAACGTGCGCGCCAGGGCGGCCGGCACCTGCGGGTTGATGAGCCAGCAGTACCACGAGACGACGAAGCCCGCGATCAGCAGCACGAATGGCATGCTGACGATGCCGTGCAGGCCATACGCCACCCAGCCGTGCCAGCGGGCGGCCAGATCGGCCATGGCGGGGTGCTCGGGCAGCACGGTGATGGCACCCTGGAAGAAATCGCCGAACAGCAGCGGCTGCACGAACCAGATCCCGGCCACGATGGACATGAAGGCCAGCAGCATGAGCGGCACCGTCACCACCCACGGGGATTCTTTGGGGAGGCCGTGATGATGCGCCATCTCGGCGATTGCCGCCGCCTTGGCCTCGCCACGCAGGACGTCGAAGTCTTCTTCGTGCACCAGGGCGCTGGGGCCTTTTTGGGTGTCGAAGCGCTCCTTGCCGTGGAATACCAGGAAATAGAGGCGGAATGAATACAGCGAGGTCACGAACAAGCCGACGTACACCGCCCAATGGGCAATGCCTGCGCCCCAGACGTTGGCGGCTTCGGTTACCTCGACAATGGGTTCTTTGGAATAGAAGCCTGAAAAGAAGGGGAAGCCCACCAGCGCCAGGGTCCCGATGAGCGTGGTGATCCAGGTGATGGGCATGTACTTGCGCAAGCCCCCCATATGGCGCATGTCCTGACCGTGATGCATGCCGATGATCACCGAGCCGGCCGTCAGGAACAGCAGCGCCTTGAAGAACGCGTGCGTCATCAGGTGGAAGATGGCCACCGAATAGGCCGAAGCCCCCAGCGCCACCGCCATGTAGCCCAGCTGGGACAGGGTAGAGTACGCCACCACGCGCTTGATGTCGTTTTGCACCACGGCAATCAGGCCCAGGAACAGCGCGCCGAACGCCCCCACCAGCATGATGAACGAAAGCACCGCAGGCGCGTGCTCGAAGAGCGGCGAAAACCGGGCCACCATGAAGATGCCGGCCGTCACCATGGTGGCGGCGTGGATCAGCGCCGAGATCGGCGTGGGGCCTTCCATCGAGTCGGGCAGCCACACGTGCAGCGGCGCCAGGGCCGACTTGCCCATGGCCCCCACGAACAGCGCCAGGCACGCCACGGTGAGCAGGTGCCAGTCTGTGCCGGGGAAATTCAGGCCGGCCAGCCGGTCGGCCTGGGCGAACACGGCTTCATAGTGCAGGCTGCCGGTATTGGCGTACAACAGGGCGATGCCCAGCACGAAGCCGAAATCGCCCACCCGGTTGACCATGAAGGCCTTGAGGTTGGCGAACACCGCGGTGGGCCGGCCATAATAAAAGCCGATCAGCAGGTACGACACCAGGCCCACCGCCTCCCAGCCGAAGAAGAGCTGCATCATGTTGTTGGCCATGACCAGCATCAGCATCGAAAAGGTGAACAGCGAAATATACGAAAAAAAGCGGATGTAGCCGCGATCGTCGCTCATGTAGCCGATGGTGTAGATGTGCACCATGAGCGAGACGAACGTCACCACCACCATCATCAGCGCGGTGAGGGTATCGACCAGGAAGCCCACCTCGAACTTGAAAGGCCCGATCCAGGACCAAATGTAGATGGTTTCATCGAAGACCGACCCATCCAGCGTCTGCTGCAGCGCCAGCAAGGACCCCACCAGAGAGACGCCCACGCCGATACAGGCCAGCCAGTGCGCGCCCTTGCGGGTGATCCACGAGCCCATGAAACCCGTACCGAACAGCCCCACCAGCACCGCCGTGAAGAGCGGCGCCAGGGCAATCAGCAGATAAAGACTTTTTGCATCCATGGTAGGCTTATCCCTTGAGGTGGTCGAGCTTCTCGACATTGAGGGTGCTGAGATTGCGGAACAGCAGCACCATGATGGCCAGGCCGATGGCGGCTTCGGCCGCCGCCACCGTCAGCACGAAAAACACGAAGATCTGCCCGGCGGGATCCCCCGACCAGATCGAAAACGCCACGAAATTCATGTTGGCTGCCAACAGGATCAGCTCGATCGACATGAGCAGCACGATCAGGTTGCGCCGGTTGAGAAAGAAGCCGAACACGCCCATGGCGAACAGGATGGCGCCGACGATCAGGTAATGGCTCAGTCCAAGGGTCATTTTTCGGCTCCTTCGGCAGGGGTGGCAGGGGTTTCGACCTGGGCCTTCATGGGAACCAGGCGCACCCGGTCGGCCGGACGCACGCGAACCTGCTGGCTGGGCACGGTGCGCTTGTAGTCGGGCCGCTTGCGCAGCGTGAGCGCGATGGCCGCGATCATGCCCACCAGCAGGACCAGCCCGCCCACCTGGACGGCATAGGCGAAATCGGTGTACATGACGGCACCCAGCGCCAGGGTATTGTCGTAGTCCTCGGCCACGGCCACCGGAGCCCCGACATCCCCCCAGGCGCGCACCAGCACCACGGCCATCTCGACGATCATGATGCCGCCGATGGTCAACCCGAGCGGCAGATAGACCTTCATGCCCTGCTTGAGCCCTTCGGCCTTCATGTCGAGCATCATGACGACGAACAGGAACAGCACCAGCACGGCGCCCACGTAGACGATCATGAGGATGAGCGCGAGGAATTCGGCCTGGATGAGCATCCACATCATCGACGCCGTAAAGAAGGCCAGGATCAGGTGCAGCACCCCGGTCACGGGCTTGGTCGCCGTGATCACCCGAAACGCCGCGACCACCAGCACCAGGGCCAGCAGATAGAACAAGGCAAGATCAAAACTCATGGTTGCGGTTTCCCGATATCAACGATAGGGGGCATCGGCGGCGCGCCGAGCCGCGATTTCGGCTTCGTACTGGTCACCCACGGCCAGCAGCATGTCTTTGGTGAAATACAGATCGCCGCGTTTTTCACCGTGGTATTCGTGCAGGTGCGTCTCGACGATCGCATCCGTGGGACAGGCCTCTTCGCAGAACCCACAGAAAATGCATTTGGTGAGATCGATGTCGTAGCGCGTGGTGCGCCGGGTGCCGTCTTCGCGCTGATACGACTCGATGGTGATGGCCAGGGCCGGGCAGACGGCCTCGCACAGCTTGCAGGCAATGCAGCGCTCTTCGCCGTTGGCGTAGCGGCGCTGCGCATGCAGGCCGCGGAAGCGCGGCGAGGCGGGGGTTTTTTCCACCGGGTAATACAGCGTGATCTTGCGCTTGAAAAAATACTTGCCCGTCAGCCGCATGCCTTCGAACATTTCTTTCAACATCAGGCTGCCGAAGAAATCCTTGATTGCTTCCATGGTGTACCCCCTACTGCCAGATATTCCAGGGCGTCTGCATCCAGATCGCCACCAGCACCAGCCATACCCCCGTCAGGGGGATGAAGACCTTCCAGCCCAGACGCATGATCTGGTCGTAGCGGTAGCGCGGGAAGGTGGCGCGAAACCAGATGAACATGGACACGACGACGAAAGTCTTGAGCCCCAGCCAGATCCAGCCCGGCACCCAGGTGAATGGCGCGACGTCGAGCGGCGGCAGCCAGCCCCCCAGGAACATGATGGACGCCATGGCCGAGAGCAGGATCATGTTGGCGTATTCGCCCAGGAAGAACAGGGCGAAGCCCATGCCGGAATATTCGACCATATGGCCGGCCACGATCTCGGACTCGCCCTCGACCACGTCGAAGGGATGGCGGTTGGTTTCGGCGACCGACGAGACCACGTATATGATGAACAGCGGCAGAAGCGGCAGCCAGTTCCAGGACAGGAAATTGAGCCCCATGTTGGCAAACAGGCCCTGATCCTGGCCGACCACGATGCCCGACAGGTTGAGGGTGCCCGACACGAGCAGCACGGTGACCAGAATGAAGCCAATGCCCAGTTCGTAGGACAGCATCTGGGCCGATGCGCGCAGCGCCCCCAGCAGGGCGTATTTTGAGTTGGACGCCCAGCCCGCCATGATCACGCCGTAGACCTCGATCGACGTGATGGCCATGATGAACAACAGACCGGCATTGATGTTCGCCAGCACGACATCCGGGCCAAAGGGGATCACCGCCCAGGCCGCCAGGGCCGGCATCAGCGTGACGATGGGCGCCAGCACGTAGAGCACGGGGCTCGCGTGCGTGGGTACGATCAGCTCTTTGGTGAGCAGCTTGAAGACGTCGGCGAATGGCTGCAGAAGGCCCCGGTAGCCCACCCGGTTGGGCCCCAGGCGCACGTGCATGGCGCCAATCATCTTGCGTTCCCAGTAGGTCAGGTAGGCGACACACAGGATGATGGGCACGGCAATGACGACGATCTTGACCAGGGTCCAGACCACCAGCCAGGGGGTATCGCCGATCAGGCCCGTACCCCAGTCATTCAACACGTTCAACCAGTCCATCAGCAACGCTCCACCCGGACAGCGCCCGGGCCCTGGCCCAGCGCAGCAGTTTGTTCGAAAGCCGCGGCGATGCGCAGCGCCTGATCCGCCACGGCGTCATCCAGTGCGGCCTGCAGCTGGATCGCACCATGTTCGGACGAAACCCGCACGAGATCGCCTTCGGCCAGCCCCAGTGCCTGCAAGGTAGCGGCATTGGCGCAGGCCTGAGGCGGGGCCGAATTGACGTGCTCCTGTAGAGGCTGCGACCGGCGCACCAGCGCGTCGGTCCGGTAGATGGGAATTTCGGCCACCCGTTCGAGGCCCTGGCCCGCCGCCTGGGACGCCGCAGCCAGGCGGATCTCGTTGGACAGCCGGCCATCCACCCCCCCCTGCATGACGCTGTCGCGCACGGATTCGGAGGTGTCGTCATCGAAGCCATCGAGCTCGAGCAGGTTGCCCAGTACGCGCAGCACCTTCCAGGCCGGACGGGTATCGCCGACGGGCGCGGCCACGCCCTTGAAGCTTTGCACCCGCCCTTCGGCATTGACAAAACTGCCGGACGTTTCCGTAAAGGGCGCAATGGGCAGCATGACATCTGCCCAGTCTTCGGCCGCCGAGCGAAATGGCGTCAGCGCCACCGCCATCGCCGAGCCCTGCAGCGCGCGCACGGCGCGCTCGCCCAGATCACTGTCCATGCGGGGTTCGGCATGCAGTACCAGATACGCCTTGAGCGGCTCGCCGCCGAGCATGGCGCGGGCATCCAGCCCGCCATTTTGCGGTACGGCGCCGGCCAGATAGCCCCCCACGGTGTTGCCGCCCGGCGTGAGGAACCCAAAGCGGCCACCGGCCAGCTGCGCGATCGCCTGGGCATTGGCCGCCAATTGAGCGACCTGGTCATCCGCCACGGCCCCATTGCCCATGAACACGGCCACGTTTTCACCCGTGGCCAGGCTATGCGCGATGGCTTGCGCCGCCTCGCCGGGTTGCACGGCGT
Organism: Castellaniella sp.; assembly: GCF_041675725.1. GTDB lineage: Bacteria > Pseudomonadota > Gammaproteobacteria > Burkholderiales > Burkholderiaceae_B > Castellaniella. The sequence continues at coordinate 5,613 of NZ_JBAYTI010000033.1, forward strand.
CGAGCCCGGCGGGCACCGGCTGCTGCTTGAGCCCGGCCAGCGCCACGGCGATTTCAGCCAGCGCCTGCACCCAACCCGACGGCTTGACGGTGATACGCGCGGCCACAGGCACCAGCGGATCGACCGCGACCGCGTCGACCAGGCTGAGCTGCATGCCTTTTTTGGCGGCCTGGCGCAGGCGCTGCGCCATGAGCGGGTGATCCTTGCGCAGGAAACTGCCCACCACCAGCGTACGGTCCAGCGTGTGGAGATCGGCAATCGGCATGCCCAGCCACGGTGCGCCACTGCGCACGGCATCGAGCGCCGCACCGGCCCCGCGCAGCCGGAAATCGATATGCTCGGAGCCCAGTGCGCGCGTCAGCCGCGCCAGCAGCGCGAGCTCTTCGAGCGTGGCCGTATCGGTGGCCAGGGCACCGATCTGGGCGCTGTTGCCGTCATCGCGCACCTGCTTCAGGCCCGCCACCACCGACTGCAGGGCATCCTGCCAGGACGCCTCGTGCCACTGCCCGTCGCAGCCGCGCACCATGGGGTGCTGCAGACGGTCTTCGCCATACAGGCCGGCGTAGGAAAAGCGGTCTTTGTCGCTGATCCAGCATTCGTTGACCGGCTCGTTCTCGAAGGGCACCACGCGCAGCACACGATCCATCTTGGTCTGTACCACCAGGTTGGCCCCGACGCTGTCGTGGGGGCTGATCGAACGCCGCCGCGCGAGTTCCCAGGTGCGCGCGCCCATCATGAACGGCTTGGACAGCAAGGCCCCGACTGGGCAGACATCGATCATGTTGCCGGAGAGTTCGGACTCGACCGCCTCGCCCACGAACGTGGTGATTTCGGCGAACTCGCCCCGGTTGAGCATGCCGATTTCCATGATGCCGCCGATTTCCTCGCCCACGCGGATGCAGCGCGTGCAGTGGATGCAGCGCTGCATTTGCTCGGCGGAAATCAGCGGACCCATGGGCTTGTGAAAGACCACGCGCTTGCCTTCTTTGTAGCGCGAGGCCGATTCGCCATAGCCCATGGCCAGGTCCTGCAGCTGACATTCGCCACCCTGGTCGCAGACCGGGCAATCGAGCGGATGGTTGATGAGCAGGAATTCCATCACCGCGCGCTGCGCATCGATGGCCTTGGGCGAGCGCGTATACACCACCATGCCGTTGGTCACGGGCGTGGCGCACGCCGGCAGCGCCTTCGGGGCTTTCTCGACCTCGACCAGACACATGCGACAGTTGGCCGCAATGCTGAGCTTCTTGTGATAGCAGAAGTGCGGGATGTACAGACCGGCCTCGTGGGCAGCCTGGATGACCATGCTGCCTTCTTCGGCTTCGATCTTCAGCCCGTCGATGGTGATTTCTACCATGGGGTGTCCTGACCTACAGATACTTGGGGACCACACAATCCTTGTGGTCGACGTGGTGGACGAATTCGTCGCGGAAATGCTTGATGAAGCTGCGCACCGGCATGGCCGCGGCATCGGCCAGGGCACAAATGGTGCGACCCATCATGTTGTGAGCAACGGAATCCAGGGTCTCGATGTCTTCCAGGGTACCCTGACCGTTCTCCATGCGCTTCATCATGCGATACAGCCAGCCCGTGCCTTCGCGACACGGCGTGCACTGGCCACAGGATTCTTCGAAATAGAAATACGACAGGCGCATCAGCGACTTCACCATGCAGCGGGTGTCGTCGAGCACGATGACGGCGCCCGAGCCCAGCATGGAGCCGGCCTTGGCGATCGAGTCGTAGTCCATGTTCGTCTGCATCATGATGTCGGCCGGCAGCACCGGCGAAGACGAGCCGCCCGGGATCACCGCCTTGAGCCGGCGCCCGCCCTTTACCCCGCCCGCGAGTTCGAGCAGCTTGGCAAATGGCGTGCCCAGGGGGATTTCGTAGTTGCCCGGCAGTTCGACGTCCCCTGACACGGAGAAGATCTTCGAGCCACCGGCCTTCTCGATGCCGGACTCGTGGTAGGCCTGCGCCCCCATGTTGATCACCCAGGGGACGGACGCAAAGGTTTCGGTGTTGTTGATCGTCGTGGGCTTGCCATATACCCCATAGCTGGCCGGAAACGGCGGCTTGAAGCGCGGCATGCCTTTCTTGCCTTCGAGCGATTCGAGCAGCGCGGTTTCTTCGCCACAGATGTAGGCCCCGAAGCCATGGTGCGCGTGCAGTTCGAAATCGAACCCGGAACCGAGGATGTCCCGGCCCAGGAACCCCGCCTCGCGGGCTTCGGCCAGCGCCTGTTCGAAGCGTTCGTAGATGCGGAAGATCTCGCCGTGGATATAGTTGTAGCCGACCGAGGCCCCCATGGCGTAGCCGCCGATGATCATGCCCTCGATCACCGAGTGCGGGTTGTAGCGCAGGATGTCGCGATCCTTGAACGTACCCGGCTCGCCCTCGTCGGAGTTGCACACCACGTATTTCTGCCCCGGGATGTTGCGCGGCATGAACGACCACTTCAGCCCGGTCGGGAAGCCCGCCCCGCCCCGCCCGCGCAGGCTGGAGGCCTTGAGTTCGGCGATCACGTCGTCGGGCTTCATCTCGGCCAGCACCTTCTTGAGCGCCTGATAGCCGCCGCGCGCCATGTAGCCCTGGATACCCCAATTGTGGCCATCCAGCCCCGCCAGGATCTGTGGCTGCAGGTGACGCCCGTGAAAGATCATGCTGCGGGCGGCATCCCCCCCCAGATCGGGATCGAGCGCACCGGCAGCGAATTTTTCCAGTACAGCCTGCGCAGTCATGCGGACTCCTTCAGTTCGGCGATCAGGGCATCGATTCTTTCGGGTGTCATGCGACAACACATGTGTTTGTCGTTGGCGATGACGACCGGGGCATCGCCGCAAGCCCCCATGCATTCGCCCTCGAGCAGGGTGAACAGGCCATCGGGCGTGGTTTCGTGGAAATCCACGCCCAGCGTCTGCTTGAGATGCTCGGCCGCGCGGGTGCTGCCCTGCAGGGCGCACGGCAGATTGGTGCAGATGGTCAGGGTGAACCGGCCCACCGGCTGGGTCTGGTACATGGTGTAGAAGCTGGCGACTTCCTGTACGCGAATGGGCGGCATGTCCAGGTACTGGGCGACGTCGCGGATGACGTCCGGCGAGATCCAGCCTTTTTCTTCTTGCGCGATGGCCAGCGCGGCCATCACCACGGACTGCTTCTGGTCGGGTGGGTATTTGATGGTTTCCCGGTCGATGGCCTGGTAAGCCTGTTCGGATAGCAATTTTGACATCTTGATCATCCTGCCACTTAGCGGTCGATCTCGCCAAAGACGATGTCTTGGGTCCCGATGATGGTGACCACGTCGGAGATCATGTGCCCCCGCGACATTTCTTCGAGTGAGTGCAGATGGGCAAAGCCCGGCGCGCGGATCTTCATGCGATAGGGCTTGTTGGCCCCATCGGAAATCAGGTAGATGCCGAACTCGCCCTTGGGATGTTCGACGGCGGCATAGACTTCGCCTTCGGGTACGTGCATGCCTTCGGTGAACAGCTTGAAGTGATGGATCATGTCTTCCATCCCTTCTTTCATGCGGGCCCGCTTGGGGGGCGCCACCTTATGGTTGCTGACGATGACCGGCCCCGGATTGTCGCGCAGCCACGCGATGCACTGGCGAATAATGCGGTTAGATTCGCGCATCTCGGCGATGCGGCACAGGTAGCGGTCGTAGCAGTCGCCGTTGACGCCCACGGGAATGTCGAAATCCATTTGGTCGTAGACGGCATAGGGCTGCGTCTTGCGCAGGTCCCATTCGATGCCCGAACCGCGCAGCATGGGGCCCGTAAAGCCCAGGGCCAGCGCCCGTTCGGGCGAGACCACGCCGATGTCGACCAGGCGCTGCTTCCAGATGCGGTTCTCGGTCAGCAGGATTTCGTATTCGTCTATGCACGTGGGGAAGCGCTCGGTGAAGGCCTCGATGAAATCCAGCAACGAACCGGAGCGGTCGGCGTTCATGGCCTTGAGTTCTTTGTCGGACCGGTATTTGCTGCCCTTGTATTGCGGCATGCTGTCGGGGAGATCGCGATACACCCCGCCCGGCCGATAATAGGCCGCGTGCATGCGGGCCCCCGAGACGGCCTCGTAGCAGTCCATGAGATCTTCGCGCTCGCGAAAAGCGTACAGGAACACGGCCATGGCGCCCACGTCGAGCGCGTGCGAGCCCAGGGACATAAGGTGGTTGAGGACGCGCGTGATTTCGTCGAACATCACGCGGATGTACTGCGCCCGCACCGGAATTTCGATGCCCAGGAGTTTTTCGACCGCCATGCAATAGGCGTGCTCGTTGCACATCATGGAGACGTAGTCGAGCCGGTCCATGTAGGGCAGGGTCTGCAGGAAGGTGCGGTTTTCGGCCAGTTTTTCGGTGGCCCGGTGCAACAGGCCGATGTGCGGATCGGCGCGCTGCACGACTTCGCCATCGAGCTCGAGCACCAGGCGCAGCACCCCATGCGCGGCCGGATGCTGCGGACCGAAGTTCAGGTTGTAGTTCTGGATCTCTGCCATGTCAGTACCGTTCTATGCCGTAATGATCCTCGCGCACCACACGCGGGGTGATCTCGCGTGGCTCGATGGTGACGGGCTGATAGACCACGCGCTTTTGCTGGGCGTCGTAGCGCATCTCGACGTGCCCCGAGATGGGAAAATCCTTGCGAAAAGGATGGCCGATGAAACCGTAATCGGTCAGGATGCGGCGCAGATCGGGGTGGCCTTCGAAGACGATGCCAAAAAGATCGAAGGCCTCGCGCTCGTACCAGTTGACCGATGGCCAGAGATCGACCAGCGACGCCACCATGGGGAATTCGTCGTCCGTGGTGTAGGTGCGCACGCGCAGGCGCCAGTTGTGCGTCACGGACAACAAGTGCACGACCACGGCAAAGCGATGCGGGTGCGGTGCGTGATCGGGCCCGTAGGTGGGTGCCTTCCAGCCTGAATAATCGACCCCGCACAGGTCGATGAGGGTTTCGAAGCGCAGTTCGGCGTGATCGCGCAGGATGCGGCCGACGTCGGCCCAACGATCGGGGGCCAGCTGCAGGGTCAGTTCGCCACGGGATTCGACCAGATCGATCGTATCGCCCAGCACCGCAAGCAGGTGGGTCTTGAGAGTCTCTAAACGTGTCATGGAAAGCGTCTGGCTGGAGCCACGCCTAGCGGGCAATGGTGTTGGTGAGGCGGATCTTGTTCTGCATCTGCAGCAGGCCATAGACCAGGGCTTCGGCCGTAGGCGGGCAGCCTGGCACGTAGACGTCGACCGGCACGATGCGATCGCAGCCGCGCACCACCGAATAGGAGTAGTGGTAGTACCCGCCCCCGTTGGCGCAGGACCCCATGGACACCACCCAGCGGGGTTCGGGCATTTGGTCGTAGACCTTGCGCAGGGCCGGCGCCATCTTGTTGCACAGGGTGCCGGCCACGATCATGAGATCGGACTGGCGCGGACTGGGGCGGAAGATGATGCCGAACTGGTCGAGATCGTACCGGGCCGCCCCGGCATGCATCATTTCGACCGCGCAGCAGGCCAGGCCGAACGTCATGGGCCACAGCGACCCGGTCTTGGCCCAATTGAGGAATTTGTCGGCGCTGGTGGTGACAAAACCCTTGTTCATGACGCCTTCAGCAGACATGCGTACCCCCTGTTATTCCCAATCGAGCGCGCCACGGCGCCACTCGTAGATGAAGCCCACGGTGAGGATCGCCAGAAAAATGGCGACCGCCCAGAAGCCGACCATGCCCACCACCCCGTTGGCCATGGCCCACGGGAACAGGAAGGCGATTTCGAGATCGAACATGATGAACAGGATGGCCACCAGGTAATAGCGGATATCGAACTGCATGCGCGAATCGCCGAAGGCCTCGAAGCCGCATTCGTACACGGACAGTTTTTCGGCGTCGGGCTTGTTGGGCCCCAGGAAACGCCCTGCCAGCATCAGCGCCACGCCGATCAGCGTGGCCACGATGATGAAAAGCAGCACGGGAAAGTACTGATCAAGGTTCATGCCAGACCTCAGGTCCATCCAATCAAACTATCGGATTGTAGCATTCAGGCACGGCCTGGTGCCGTCTGGAGCCTGCTCTGAAACAATCTGGTGAATGCAAATCAGACGCATTTGTTATGGCGCTGTTGAAACGCTGTATCCCGGACACCCTGGGGGCCGCCCCCTGGCCGCCCCCTTTTTTGAAGCCATAAAAAAACCACCCCGAAAGGTGGTTTGATGCCGAGGCAAGCCCCGGCGGGTTCTGGCCAGCCCGGCACCCGGCCGGGCTGTATCCTGCGTGGCGTGCCACGCAATGGATCAGAACGCGTGGGTCAGGCCCAGGCCGGCTTCCGTACCCTTCAGGTCGCGGACGTAGCCCAGGTTGGTACCGTAGGAACCATAGGCGTAGACCGTGGTCCGCTTGGACAGCGGGTACCTGTAGTTGATCTGGTAGGTATTGATGTTACCCGCATACCGACCCCAGGCATCGCTGTCGTCCAGGTTGGAGTTGGAGTGCGACCAGCCGGCGTACAGGGAGCCACCGCCCACCGGAGCGCTCAGGCCGACGGCGTAGTTGTTGGCCTTGAAGCTGTGATCGCCGGGCTCGAGCACGCTGTTGACGTTGGGCAGATCAGGCGCGATCGTCAGGTTGAAAATGGCGGGAACCTTGGGATCCCAGCCCAGCTTGCCATGACGGTCTTGACCGAAGGCCAGCATCAGCTTGATGACTTCGAAGTCATACGCACCGCTGATGACCCAGTTGGTGATGGCATCGCGATCGCCATTGCTTTGGCGGTCGTAGCTCAGGCCGATACCGATGGGGCCGTTGTTGTAGCCCAGGCCGACGGACACGCGGTTGCCGCGATTGGCGTAGTCTTCCCAATCACCGCCAACGCCCTTGTAACGGCCGACCGTATCGCCGCCCGTGCCAGTGCCAGTGCCGTACATGAGGATGGCGTTGAAGCCGGACAGGTTGGGGGTGGCATACCTGAAGGAGTTGTCGACACGGTCTGCACTCGCGACGCCCACACCGCCAAATACGGTTTCGTTATCGCCCATGCTCATGCCGTTGGGACCCCGATACACGCCAAAGGCGCTGCCGGCGGAGTACTGGCGGCCAATAGTGAAGGTACCCCAGTCATCGCTGGACAGACCCAGGAACGACTGACGGTGCCACTGACGATCGGAGTGGAATTCACCGCTACCAAGATTGAAGCCTTGTTCAAGGGTGAAGATGGCGCGCAGGCCGTCACCCAGGTCTTCGGAACCACGCAGCCCCCAGCGGTTGCCGGCGTTGACGTCACCGCGCACACCGGACTTCGTCTGACGCATTTCACCGGCGCCATCGGGGCCGTTGTACTTGAAATTCTGATAGCCATAGCCGCTATCGACAACACCGTACAGCGTCACGGACGTTTCTGCCTGGGCGACACCGGCGGTGGCGAAGCCAGCCAGCAGAGCAGCAGCGAGCAGAGTCTTTTTCATGTAAGAAATCTCCGTAGATTTGTGTGAATCAGAGCAGGCCAACATCGTGCTGCTGCTCTTCCAACTCCGCAATGGGAAGTTGGATCTATTGCACCAAAAAACCGCGGGCAAAGCCATCCAGACGTGCATGGCGGGCTCAGTTAGACCCCAAAACGTTGCACAAGAACAACACTCGACCTCCGCTGAGTACAATCAGTGCCTGTTTTTTTCCGGCCCAGCCTATCGGGGTGCTGTCCTTATGTCCGTCATCGTGCTGATTCTGCCCGATTTTCTTTTGATTGCTCTGGGCTGGCTGTTGCTGCACGCCCTGGGCTATGGGCGCGAGTTTTTCAATGGCGCAGAAAAGCTCGTGTATTTCGTGCTGTTTCCTGCCCTGCTGTTTCAGTCTATCACCCGCACGCCACTGGATCTCGGCAGCACCACCGTGCTGCTGGCCTGCACCATGGGCGTCATGGGCGGCGGGATCGCACTGGCGTGGCTGAGCCGCTGGGTCATGCGCCCGGACCCCGCAGCCCATGCGTCGGTGGCGCAATGCGCCTTTCGTTTCAACACCTACCTGGCTTTATCGCTGGCCGGCGGGCTGAATCTGCCGGGTGCGCAGGCCACCATGGCGGTGATCGTCGGGTTTGCAGTACCCATCAGCAACATTGGCGCCGTGCATGCGCTGGCCACGCGCCACGGCGGCCAGGCCCTGAGCCAGATCGTACGCAACCCCTTTATATTGGCGACGATCGCGGCACTGGCCTGCAATTTCCTGCAAATTCCCATTCCGCACGTGCTGGACGTGGCCCTGGGGCGCCTGGGCGTCTGCGCACTGGCCATCGGCCTGCTGTGTGTCGGCGCAACCTTGTCGATCGAGGGCGGACGCGCGCATGGGCCGCTCATGGCCTGGATGGTACTGGCAAAACTCGTGCTGCTGCCCCTATGGGCGTGCCTGCTCACGTGGATTCTGCCACTGGCGCCCAACGAACGGCTGGTGCTGCTGCTCTTTAGCGCCCTGCCGACGGCTTCGTCGGCACACGTACTGGCCGCACGCATGGGCGGCAACGGGCGGCTGGTCGCGGCCACCATGTCGATCGGTACGCTGATGTCCGCCCTGACGCTGCCGATCTGGTTGAAGGTGTGGAGCTGAAAGGACCTGATGCCAATTCAGCGAACTTGGCAACCGATCCCAAGATCCCAACAAGATCCCAACCAGCAACTTAAGCCGGGCGCACCATGGACAATGCAAGATCAGCCATCATGTCGGCCACACCTTCGGCTGACAACGAACCCGTAGGTCGATACCAATTGAAAATCCAGGTGCACATGCCCGTGATGGCTTGCGTGACGATCGACACCGATGGCACCTGGAAAGCGCCTGAAGCCTGCCCTTCGCGAAGTAGCCTGGCAATGGCATCATTAAAACGTCGACGATCGAGCGACAGCTTTTTGGCGGCCTTCTCCGGCAAGTGCTTTTCTTCGCGAAAATATACCGCCAGGTATTTATGCCCCTTGGTGATCTCCAGGGCCAGTTGGCGTACCAGCTCGTGCAGGCGCTGTTCGACTGGACCCTCGGTATCGGCACTGGTCTCCGCAATGCCCGCCACGATTGCTGTCGTACGGCCGCAGACTTCGGCAAGGATGTCGGCTTTCGACTTGAAATGGTAGTAGATAAACGGTTTGGTGACGCCGAGGCGATCCGCAATCTGATCGATGCGCGCACCGTTATAGCCATTCTCATAGAAGAGATCAGAGGCAACATCAAGAATGCGCTGCTTGCGCAAATTGTGAACGTCTTCGCGGATACTGATGGTTTTGGTCATGGAGGCTATGGCGATTACTGGACAGGGTACCCTGACCCAACATGGATCAGGAGAACCATTCGCCAGACTGGACATGCTTCAGATAGTAACCGACGAAGACTATTCTCCGATGGTCTGGGCCAGAGGGTTCCAGCCAGTGCGAGCAACCCGACTCTCGAGGGGACGACCCAATACAGTTTCGCATTCTTTGGAAGTGGCTATCAATAGGTCGTGATCAAGCCCCGTCGCAATGCCGCAGCTTTCGAACAGGCCCACGAGATCTTCAGTACAGGTGTTGCCAGTATATCCGCCACCATATTCGAGCCCATGCGGGTGCCCACCCACACCGCCGATTGCGCTGTCGAAATGACGAACCCCCACCTCATACGCTGCCATGCAATTAACCAGTGCGGTTGCTCTGGAGTCGTGGAAATGCGCAATGGCGATCACCTCCGGCAATTCGGCCAACAGTGCCGAGAACAGAGCTCGGACGGCTTTCGGCGAGGCCATTCCGGTGGTATCACCCAGCGTTATGTGGCGAACGCCGAGTGCATACAGAGTCCGGGCATCCTCCAGGACCCGCTGCACCGGCACAGCCCCTTCGAAAGGACAGCCAAAGGCTACCGAGATCGTGCCGATCACCCGAAAATGGCCTTGAGCCAGCACCATCATCTCGCGCACGTTATCCCACTGCTGAGCCCGACTGCGCTTGAGGTTCTTCCTGGAGTGGGAATCGCTGGCCGATATCAGGATACTGATCTCATTGGGCCCACAGCCACGACGAAGGTCTTCCAGAGCACGCAGTACGGCCCGAGGATTGGGGCATGTGGCTTTGTAGTACACACCCGGGGCGCGATGAATGAGCCGCAACACTTCACTGGCATCGGCAAACTGCTTGATGACCGTGGGATTGGCATATGACGTGGCTTCTATACGATGAAAGCCAATGCGGGAGAAACGGTCGATCAGGCTGACCTTGGTGGCCACGTCCAGAATGCCAGGTTCATGTTGCAGGCCATCCCGGCAAAAGCATTCACAAATGACCACGCTATCGTCCGAAAGATGTGTCACGATGATGCATCTCCACTGGACCGTGTATTCACCCCCTGCTCACGACTAAAGCTGCGCATCATGATATTGGTGTCCAGGCCACACTGCAAAGCCTCGGCCAGCGTGGCATCCGCGCAGCGATAAAACAGGCGCTTGGTGGCCGCCATGGCGGGCGCCGAGAACTCAGCCCAGCGCTCTGCCAATGCCATGGCAGCCTGAAGACAGGCATCCGGATGCAGGACCACCTGGTTCGCCAGCCCCCAGGCATGCAACTCGCCCCCGCTCAGGATACGTCCGGTTGAAACCAGCTCGAACGCCTGCTTACGCCCCAGCTGGCGCGTCAGATTCCCCATCACGATCGCGGGACAAATACCGTGACGCAGCTCAGGATAGCCAAAACGCGTCGTCTCAGCCGCGACCAGCAGGTCACAGGCGAGCGCCAAACCCGCCCCACCGCCAAGCGCATTGCCATGGACAGCGGCCACCACGGGCTGTGGCAGCAGGTTGAAGACTTCATGCAGAGCGGTTGTCTGGGCAGCCCGGTGGGCAGCGCGCTCACGCCCCTCTTCAAACCCTTTGAACTCGCTCGTGTCCGCTCCGGCGCAAAATGATGGACCGATGCCGTGAAGCACGATGGCCCTGCAACGGGCAGACTCGCGTGCCTCCCGCAATGTTTCCAGCAGAGCAAGTGTCAGCGACGTATCCAGGGCATTATGCTTGTCGGGACGATTCATCCCCAGGATCCAGACCCCTGCCTGCTCCTGTTTGATCAAAGAATTCATATTGCCTTCCAGATTATTCAATGGTGGACGAAGATTCGGCATGCTGCCGGCTCAGAACGACCAGCGCGTCTCCCGCAGATACACGCTCTCCAGCCGTCACAGGAACCTGGCTCACTACCGCATCGAAGGGCGCAATATGCTGATGTTCCATTTTCATGGCTTCGGTCGTGAGCAGCAACTGACCCTGCGCCACCAGCATCCCAGCCTCCAGAAACACGGAGGTCACCTTGCAACTTGTAGTCGCGCGCAAAATGCCGTCCAACTCATTCTCTGTGGCCGCAACTGCCGACGCCCCATAGCTGCGATCGATCAGACACACATCACGACCTTGCCACTGTATGTAATGGCGCTGATCATCCTGCAGATAGCGAACGCTGCACTCGCAACCATCCAGCAGGAGACGCACCTGTGGCCCCTGCACGGACAGCACAGACATCTCGTATACCTGACTGGCCACCTCGACCCTGCACTTGCCATTGCGGTCCCAGCAGACCTGTACATCGTGCAGCAAAGCATTGCGACTATCCTCGAGCAACAGCCGCACAGCAAGCCGTCTGGGCAGACGTGATCCCTCGAACTGACCACCATGACAAATCAGCTGGCCAGCCATGGCGCAGAACAGCGCATCATCCTCAGCACTATCGGACAAATCTTCTCTGCAGACCTCGAGAAACGACGTGCCAGTTCCTCCCTGAATCCACATCGGGTGGGCCAAACAGCGCCGCAGAAACGTCAAGTTGGTTGGAACTCCGAAGGCCGTGGTGCCGCCCAAAGCTGTGTGCAATCTGCGACGTGCCGATTCGCGCTCACGTCCATATCCAATCACCTTGGCAAACATCGAATCATAGAAGGGCTGGACCTCGCCCCCAGAGACCATCGCTGTTTCGACACGAACGAGTTCAGGGGCTTGCCAGAAAGCCATTCGGCCACTCTGTGGGGCGTGGTCTTTGTCCGTGTCCTCTGCGCACAAACGAACTTCGATGGCATGTCCTTCGAAGCACACATCTTCTTGCGCCAAAGACAGAGGCTCCCCGGCGGCCACTCGCAATTGCTGTTCGACCAGATCGAGCCCGGTGATTTCTTCTGTGACACAATGCTCCACTTGCAGACGGGTATTCATCTCCATGAAATAAAAGGAACCGTCAGCATCCAGCAGAAATTCCAGCGTACCAACCCCCTCATAACCAATGGACTGTGCGGCGCGCACAGCAATGACTCCCATGGCCTCCCGCAGCCCGGCATCCAGACCAGGGGCCGGCGCCTCTTCAATGATTTTCTGATGGCGTCGCTGAGTCGAGCAATCCCGCTCACCCAGATGGATGACCTGCCCATATCGATCAGCCAAAACCTGAATCTCGATATGGCGCGGGTTCGAGAGCGCCTTTTCGAGCAAGACGCGGTCATCCCCAAAAGATGCCAAGGCTTCGGAACGTGCAGCAGCCAATGCCAGAGCGAAGTCATCTGCTTCATTGACCACTCGCATGCCACGCCCACCCCCGCCAGCGGCTGCCTTGATCATGATGGGAAATCCGATTTTGCAGGCTTCTGACAGAAGCACATCGACCCCCGCAGATGGATCCTCATAACCGGGCACACAAGGCACCCCTGCTGCCCTCATGAGCGCCTTGGCGCGTGCCTTGTCGCCCATCGCTTCAATGACCGCCGCAGAAGGGCCGATGAATACCAGGTCGGCCTGCGCGCAGGCCCGCGCAAATGCAGCATTTTCCGCGAGGAAACCATAACCCGGATGAACCGCGTCCGCCCCGCTCAGCAGGGCCGCCTCGATGATGCGCCCGATGTTCAGGTATGACTCGGCCGGTTCAGACTGCCCGACACAAATTGCTTCATCCGCCAACAGCACGTGCTGCGCACCGGCGTCGGCCACAGAATGGATCGCCACAGCCGCATACCCCATACGGCGTGCCGTCCGCATGACACGCAAGGCGATTTCGGCACGGTTGGCCACCAATATTTTCTTGAAAGGAGTGCTGCTTGACATGGGCTTTTACCGACATGAATAAAAGGGATGGCGATTCACGGATGTGGCACGGCAAATGAGAGCGGTCGCAACGTCCGGGATCGTTCTTCCCGGCAGATCCTGAGCGCCATAGCCAACACGACGCGTGTATCTCGAGGGTCGATCACACCATCATCGAGCAAACGGGCGCTGGTGGCCAAGACGTCTGTCTGTCTCTGGAAGTTAACAAGGATTTCCTGCCGGAACGCTGCCAGCCGATCTTCATCCACCGGCTTGCCCTTGCGCCTGCTGGCTGCGCGCGTCACCATTTCCATCGTATCGGCAGCCTGCTCGGCACCCATGACGGCACAGCGCGCATTTGGCCATGAAAAGCAGAATCGAGGCGCGAACGCTCGGCCACACATGGCGTAATGGCCAGCCCCAAACGATGCACCGCAAAACAGCGTGATCTGGGGCACGCTGGCGCTGGCAACTGCCTGTATCATCATGGCTCCGAGCTTGATACTGCCGGCCTGTTCATAGTCCCGACCCACCATGAATCCAGTGGTGTTGTTAAGGTAGATCAATGGCGTCCCAGACTGGCAGCATGCCTGGATGAAATGGGTTGCTTTTGCCGCGCCATGAGGATCGATAGGCCCATTATTGGTGATCAACCCGACTTTCATGCCTTCGATGGCAGCATGACCACAGACCGTGTCTGACCCATAATGCAGGCCGAACTCATCGAAGTCCGAGTCATCCACGACGCGGGCAATCACTTCGCGCATGTCCAGGGCCTGCTTACCGTCCTCGGGCATGATGCCCAATAGGTCTTCCGCACCATAACGAGGCGGTCTGAATGCAAGCGCCTGGGGATCCGGCGGCAGCCAGTTGAGGGACGATATGATCCGGCGAGCAATCCCCAACGCATCACGGTCATCCCGAGCCAGATAATCCCCCAAACCCGAAATTGAGCAATGCATGCGCGCACCGCCAAGCTCCTCGTCGGTGGATTCTTCACCAGTTGCTGCCTTCAGCAAGGCTGGACCTGCCAAATAGGCTCGTGCCTGCCCTTCCACCATCACAATGTAGTCGGACAGCCCGATCTGGTACGCACCACCGGCCGTTGCTGCTCCATGGGCCACGGTCACTACGGGAATGCCTGCTGCCGAGAGCCTCGCTAGATTGCGATACTTGCGCCCTCCGATGACGAAATTCTCTACTTTGTAACGGGCTAAATTGCCCCCGCCGCTTTCGATCAATTGCACGAACGGAAGCTTGTTCTCGAGAGCAATCTCCTGTGCGCGCAGCAATTTCTCGAGCCCCATCGGCTGAAATGCACCTGCCTCGATCCCGGAATCGGAGGCCACCACCATGCATCGCACATCTGCAATGTGACCAATGCCCGCAATCAGACCGCCCCCTGCAATCTGGCGGCCTTCTCTGTCCTTGGGCCTGAACCCATAGCCCGCGAGCGAAGCCAGCTCTAAAAAATCCGAATCCCTATCCAACAGCACCCCAAGGCGCTCTCGGGGCAACAATTGGCCCCGCGATTCAAAGCGCGCGCGCGAGCTCTCGGAAGCAGCGCAAGTATCGGCCTCAACTTGCTGCACGCGCTCAAGCCAATGCAGCATGGCCTGTGTGTTGCGGACAAACTCATCCGAGTCACGCCGGATATGCGACTTCAGTACCGTCATATTTCTGTCTCTAGGGGGCCTGTCCCGGATCGGGACAGGCAAAGCGGTCAAGGGGCTGGGCGCAACATCACGAGCACACCAGAATGCCCACGCTGTATCACCTCTTCGTGCTGATTGATCAGTTCGAACTGCCGATTGATGATCCCGGTCTTGCCACCGGAAGTTAGGCGCTTGTCGGTAATCGTGATGCGTACGTGAATCGTGTCATTGATGTAGATGGGTTTGAGGAATTTCCAGTCATCCAGTCCTAGCATGGCCAATGCACTACCCTCGAAGATCCCGATGCGGGACATCAGCCCCATACACCAGGCAACGCCGAGCAGCCCGTGTCCCAGCCGCTGGCCAAAGCGAGTGTTCGCCGCAAAGACTGCATCGGTATGGATTGGATTCACATCACCTGTCCAGGCCGAAAACGCCGCCACATCGGCTTCCGTGACGGTCTTGCCAGGCGTGATGAAAGTCTGGCCTTCCTCAAAGTCTTCAAAATACAGCACCATCGTGATCTCCTTGGTCGAAATGGTTGGATTGCTTTCATTTTTTTAGCTTGACGCCTGCCAGCTCACGATCCCACGTGTCGGGCGTCACCCCTTGATCGCGCAGAACATGCTTCAGCAACTTCTGGGTCGGTGTCTTCGGCAATGAGTCGACCACCCGCACATAGCGAGGAATCATGAAATATGCCAACCGATTCTGCAGAAAACGGATGAGATCCACTGGATCAAGTGTCTGTCCCGGCACGATGGCCACAATGCACATGACCTCATCCTCTGACAGTTCGGAAGGCACCGGGATCACGGCCACCTCGCGGACTGCCGGATACGCAGCAATTTCGGCCTCTACCTCGAATGATGAAATGTTCTCACCACGACGGCGAATCGCATCCTTCATGCGATCAACGAAGAAATAATACCCCCCCTCGTCCATGCGAAACGCATCCCCCGTGTGAAACCAGCCGTTGCGCCAAGCTCGGGCCGTTGCCTCAGGATTTTTGTAATAGCCACTGTTCATCGCCCATGGTGCGTCCGTGCGCACGATCATCTCGCCCACCGTCCCCAGTGGCACCTCGACATCGTTTTCATCGACCAGGCGCAGTTCCACGCCCTTGCGCGCTGAACCGCAAGTACCCTTGCGCTTGGGGTTGATCCCCGACACCAGTGGCGTGGAGATTTCCGTCATGTTGTACAGCGTATAAACATCCAGGTTGAAGCGCTGCGAAAAACTGGGCGCATCTTCAGACAGCGGCACCAGAATGACTTTTTTCAAGACATGCTGACGATCCATATCTGCCGGAGGACACTTCATAACGAATGTGGCCATCACGCCCAGCAGCAGGACCACCGTGGTTTGCGTTTCATCGATCACCGACCAGAACTGGTCGGTGGAAAACTGGGCCACGAGCGAAATCGACCCACCGCGCGACAGCATGCCCATGACTGGGATGGTGCCACCCACATGAAACAAGGGCAGATTGCACATGTAGCGATCATCATGTTCAAGCATGTAGAACCCTTCAGGGCCTGCCATGGCGTACAGATGTGCGTACGATGACAGCACGCCCTTGGATGGCCCGGTCGTGCCGGATGTGTAGATGATCGACTGAATGTCCCAAGGTTGCAGAGGCCGCTGTGGTGGTGGCGCCTCGTCGGTGGACTCAGTGACCACACTGGACGGCAGGAATTCGAGTGACGCAGGGTCGTCGGGCACATCTCCGAAACAGACCACTTTTCTGAGTCCGGCCGTATCCACGCCCCGCAATCGATCCAGCAAGGCCGAATCCGCTACCATCAGGCTTGCACCAGCATTGTCCAGCACATGCTCGAGCAAGTTGCCTCGATAGGCAGTATTGATGGGAACATAGACTGCTCCGAGCCAATTGATGGCAAACCAGGTAAGCAGGCAGTCCATCGAGTTCGACATCCAGACCACGACCCGATCATCCTGCTGCACACCCAGTCGGGCCAGACCCACCGCCCAGCGGGCAGTGAGATCGCGGACTGCCCGGTATGTATACTCTTCACGCGCCGACAGCTTGACAAAGACCTTGTCAGGCTGCGTCTGGATCCATTTTTCCAGCATGGGCCCCACGATGCACTGGTCTGGCCGTGGAATCCGCAAGTCAGCCTCGTCCATTGTTACCTCCTGATGAAAGTGACATAGGCGTCAAGGCATCACGCCATGACGCATGGTGGGTTCGGGATTCTGGCTGCGCCGGCTGCGCGCCAGATCAAGGGCGTGCAGGATGCGGGCCCTGGTCTCATCGGGTGCAATCACGTCATGCACGGTAAAGCGAGCTGCCGCATTGAACGGATCTGTCCCCCCTTTGTAACGGGCTTCGATCTCCTGCAACTTGGCCACTGGATCCTCAGCGGCATCGATCTCGCTCTTGAATGCCGCGGCCACACCGCCGGACACTGGCAACGACGCGAAGTCGGCGGTGGGCCAAGCTACGACTAGACTTTGCTCACCACCCCAACCACCCATGGCACACGCCCCAAATCCGAACGCTCTGCGCATGACCACTGTGACTTTGGGCACCTGCGCCCAGGCAAGCGCGTAAACCACTGCCAGCCCCTCTCGCAGCGTACCTTCCTTTTCGGCCTCCGGCCCCGTCATGACCCCCGGAATATCCTGCAAAAGGACCAGCGGGACATGGTAGGCCGAGCACAGATCAATAAAGTGGCGAGCCTTTCTGGCGGCCTCGGCTGTCAGGGCGCCTGCATACACCATGGACTGGTTGGCGATGATACCCACACTATGGCCATCCATGCGTGCCAGCCCCGTGACCAGCATACGTGCCCAATCGGGCTTGAGTTCGAAGAAGCTGTCGCGATCCACGATACCGCGTATGACCTTCTTGGCATCGAAGGCCCGCTTGGGCATGTCTGGCAAAATCGCATTCATATCGATGTCTTCGGCCGGGATCGGGGCGACACGCGGTGGATACTGCCAGGCATTGGTCGGCAGGTAGCCCAGAAACCGACGCGCCAGCGCGATGGCTTCGTCGTCGCTACGCGCAACGCGATCCACGATGCCGGAAATCCGCGCGTGGATCTGGGCCCCCCCCAATTCATCTTTAGTGACATCGATGCCTGTAGCAGCTTTAACCACAGGCGGCCCGCCCGCTGCCATCATGGCCGTCTCACCATGCATGACCACGAACTCCGTCGCCGCTCCGACGAGTGCAGAATCCCCAGCACAGGGACCAAGCACCAGCGACACCTGCGGCGCGACACCCGAAAGCCGAGCGATCTCGAGAAAATGGGTGGCATCGGGCAAACCGTCATTCATCAGCTCCTGCCCGCGCGCGCCTGCGCCGTCGACCATCCAGACCAGAGGCACTCGCTCACGCCGTGCCATCTGTACCATATGGAGCTTTTTTCGGGCATTGATGACCCCGTGCGACCCCCCCATAACCGTGAAGTCTTCAGCCACAACACCCACAAAGCGCCCATCGACCTTACCGAACCCTGCCACGACCCCATCGGCCGGCGTGACTTCCTCAGTCTGTTGGGCATGCATGCTGACATGCGAACACAGTTGGCCGTATTCCTGAAATGAGCGCGCATCCATGAGTAGCCCCACCCGCTCGCGAACATTCAGCTTGCCAAGGCCTTTCTGCCTCTGCAGCCGGCGTTCGCCTCCCATTTCCATGGCCTTGTGACGCCTTTCCTGGAGTTTGACCAGCCCATCCTTAAGCTTCATTCCTCTTCCTCATCGTGCCTGCAAGTGACATGTCGGCCCAGCCCGACAAAACCTCAGAAACCTATTGACCTGTTTTATACTCACAAGTATATTAATACCACTGGATAGTATAAATCAAGAACCCTGAGTAACACCTCTTCTGGAGACAGCAAATGTTCAAAAAGACCCTATTGACGTTCTCCCTGGCTGCTGCATTGGGCGTAGCCCCCCTCGTCGGACACACGGCCATTTCAGATGGCGTGGTGAAGATCGGCATCCTCAATGACCTGTCAGGCCCTTATATCGACCTGGCGGGCCCCGGCTCCATATTGGCGGCAGAAATGGCTGCGGAAGACTTTGGTGGCACCGTCGCGGGCGCGAAGATCGAGATCCTGTCGGCCGATCATCAGAACCGACCCGATGTGGGCAGCCAGATCGTGCGCCAATGGTTCGATCTCGACAAGGTCGACGCCATCGCTGACGTACCCACCTCTTCGGTGGCCATCGCCGTACAGAACATTGCCCGAGAAAAGGAAAAAGTCTTTCTGATCTCAGGCGCCGCCACCGCCTCACTGTCCGGCAAGGATTGCTCACCGTTCAGTATCCAGACATCCGACGACACCACGGCCTTGTCGATCGGCACCACACGCGCAGTGGTGGACAGCGGTGCTGATACCTGGTTTTTCCTGACTGCCGATTACACTTTTGGCCATGCTATGGAAGCCGCCAGCACCAAAGTCATCAATGACAAGGGCGGGAAGGTGCTGGGCTCAGTGAAGCACCCACAGAACACCAACGATTTCTCGTCCTATATACTGCAGGCCCAGGCGTCCGGCGCCAAGGCCATCGGTCTGGCCAACGCCGGAAACGACACCACCCAGGCCATCAAGCAGGCGGTCGAATTCGGTCTGACCGCGCAGGGCCAGAAACTGGTAGGCTTGATCCTGTTCATCTCGGAAATTCATGCGATGGGCCTGGAAAACGCCAACGGCCTGCAACTGACTGAAAGTTTCTACTGGGACATGAACGATGAGTCGCGCGAATTTTCGAAACGATTCCTGGACCGCTTCGGGAAAATGCCCACACGCCAGCAGGCTACGACGTACGCCACGATCCTGCACTACCTGAAAAGCATTGAAAAGACAGAAAGCGACGACGCCCGCACGGTCGTGCGTTCCATGAAAGACACACCCATGAACTTTTTCGGCAATACCGGCACTATCCGTGAGGACGGTCGCCTGATTCACGACCTGACCCTGTGGGAAGTGAAGAAGCCCGAAGAGTCCAAATACCCCTGGGACTACTACAAGAAAGTCGCCACCATCCCCGGGGACCAGGCCTTTGCCTCACTCGAAGAAAATGCCTGTGAATTCGTGAAGAAAGACTGAGCCTCGAGCAACGTCATAGAGAAAGGCCGGGTTTCATCCCCGGCCTTTCCATTTCCATCATGACATACTCACCCTGCTGAGTGAATACCCCAGAAAAGTGTGGTTGAGGTTCAAGCAGACACGGTTGGCAATTGCAGCGATTTGAGCTCCAGAAACTCGTCCAGCCCATACTGACCTAGTTCACGACCTATCCCCGATTGCTTGAACCCGCCAAAAGGTGCCAAAATATTGAACGCCGCCCCATTAATGTCCAGTTGCCCAGTACGAATCCTGCGGGCCACTCGCACGGCGTGTTCCGTATCGGCAGACCAGATCGCACCCGACAGACCATAAGGCGAGTCATTGGCGACTCGAATGGCGTGCTCTTCATCGTCATAGCCAAGGATGCTGAGCACCGGGCCAAAAATCTCTTCCTGCGCGACAACATGATGCGGCTGAACGTCGCCCAGAATGGTGGGAAGCACGAAATACCCATGAGGCATGGCCAGAGAGGGTTGTGGCCCGCCGCACAGCAATCGCGCACCTTGCTCCAGACCACGAGCAACATAGTCGAGCACACGCCGACGCTGCACATCCGACACCAGGGGGCCGATGCGCGTGCGTTCATCCATGGGGTCGCCTGGCACATAGCGGCTTGCCATGGATACGGCCAGTTCTGCCGCACGCGCCTTTGATGAGCGTGGTACCAGCAAACGGGTCAGGGCACTGCAGGTCTGACCGCTGTTGAGGAAGCACTGGTTCAGCGTACCGCGAATCGCCTGCTCCAAGTCAGCGTCAGCAAGCACCAGTGACGCGGACTTGCCGCCCAGTTCGAGGCTGAGGCGCTTCAGGTGGCCCGAGGCGAGCGCCCCCAGATGCCTGCCAACCCGGGTGGAGCCCGTAAAAGAGAGCATATCCACGTCCGGATGTCTGGCCAAGGGCTCGGCCACTTCCGCACCAGGACCCGAAACAAGATTGAACACCCCGGCAGGTACACCCGCTTCATGCATCACATCCGCCAGCACAAATGCATTGAGTGGCGTCAGTTCGGACGGTTTTAGCACGACTGTACAACCAGCCGCCAACGCTGCGGCCACCTTAGCCGCAATCTGATGCAGGGGGTAGTTCCAGGGTGTGACGCACGCGACCACCCCGACAGGCTCCTTGATGATCAACGAGTGTGCCACATTGGTCTCGAAGGAAAACTGTGCCAGCATCCTGGCATAAAGCCCAAAAATGGCGATGGGAGATCCCACCTGAATGCGCTGGGTCAATTTCAATGGCATGCCGAGTTCCTGAGTGATGAGAACACCCAATTCGTCAGCCCGGGCCTTCAGACCATCACGAACACGCTCAAGTACCGCTGCGCGCTCTTGCGGTGGCGTGGCTGCCCACACGGGAAACGCGCGCGCCGCTGCCTGCGCGGCCCTGTCAGCGTCGGCAGCATGGCCTCGAGGGACATGCCCGACCACAACTTCAGTATATGGATTGATGACGGGGATGGATTCTCTGCCGGCTGACGCCACCCACTGCCCATCTATATAAATGAACGCTCTTTCTTGCATGCTGTTTGCTCCTTCAGGGCAGGACCACCGCGCGACCGCGGATCTGACCGTCCTTCAGATCGGATAATAAGCCGGACACAGCACTCAGGGGATGGGTCTGAATGTCGATTGCCGGCAGGGATTTCTCGCGGGCCATGGCCAGGAGCTCGTGCAGTTCGGGCAAGGACCCTACATATGACCCCAGAATGCTGATTGGTCGCAGGGGCAGTAATGGCAGGGCCAGTTCTATCTTGCCGCCAAACAACCCGACCACGATCAGTTTGCCTCCCTTGCGCAGCATGCCCAAGCCGTAGTTGACGCTGCTTTCCGAACCGACGAAATCAATGACCGTAGCGTAGCCCCCATTCTCCTTGAGGTGCGCCTTGGCTGCATCCCGGTCGCCAGGATCCAGCACCATCTCTGCGCCCAGAGCCAGAGCAGCTTGGCGCTTGTCGGCATCGCGCTCAACCACCGTGGGCGCCAGATCATACAGGACGCCCGCCAGCCGGATCGCTGACTGGCCAACCCCCCCTGCGCCAATAATCATCAAAGGGTCCGCCTGCGAAACAGGCGCTGCCTTTTTCAGCGCGCTGAACGCCGTCAACCCTGAGCACGCGTATGTGCAAGCCAGATGTTCGGGCAGCGAGCCATAATCGACCAGATACCGAGGATGCGGGACACGCACATAGTTGCTGAAACCACCATCTGCACCAATACCGAGCGCCCGTGGACGGACGCAGAGGTGCTCATCACCCACCCGACAGACACTGCACTGGCCACAGCCAATCCATGGATAAATCAGCCACGAGCTGCCTGGCTTCACATCGGCACAGTCCGGGCCGACCCGCACCACCTTGGCCACGATTTCATGGCCCAATGTGCGCGGCAGGGGTATACCCTGCGTCATATCCAGACGCTTGCCACCACCGAGATCGAAATAGCCATCATGGAGGTGCACGTCGCTGTGACAGACTCCGCAGGCGCGCACCTCGAGCAAAACTTCGGTACCTACCGGATCAGCAGGGGTTTCCGTGATCTTTTCGAGTGGTTGGCCAAACCGCACGATCTTGTAACTATTTTGTACTAACTTGTCATTCATTGCTTTTCCTTTGGATATGCAGGCCTCGGCTCAGCAGCCGATGACCGCGAGCAGTTGGCCCTCGTCCACAGCGTCATCTTCCGAAACAGGACACTCGAGCAGCACCCCATCGCACGGCGCAATCAGCGGGATCTCCATTTTCATGGACTCCAGGATCATCAGCTCATCCCCCTCGTTGACCTTCCGGCCCTTCTCCACCAGCACCCTGGCCACGATGCCATTCATTTCGGCACGTACATCGATTGTGGTCATGGACCTCCCCTTTCAGCAATCATGAATGAATTACAACAGTTGATTTTATACCCGTCAGTATAATATTATTACTCATGATTTTCAATGGATATCTGATCCATACAAGGAGAGGTTGTGGCCCGAATATTGATTGCCAACCGTGGTGAAATTGCCTGCCGAATCCTGCGTAGTTGTCGGACATTGGGACATCAGGCGATCGCCGTTTACTCGCCGGCCGATGCCGGCTCGCCTCATGTACGCATGGCAGACGTCGCCTATGCCCTGCCGGCAAACCCGGCACGCAAAAGCTATGCCAGCATCGATACCATTCTGGAAGCCGCACAGGCGACACGAGCCGACGCCATCCACCCAGGCTACGGATTCCTGGCTGAATCTGGCGATTTTGCACGGCAAGTCAGACAGGCGGGACTGTGCTGGATCGGGCCAGATCCGGAAAGCATCGATGCCATGGGTGACAAGAAACGGGCCAGGGACATCGCTCGTACAGCCGGGGTGCCTGTACTAGAAGGTTCCTGTCTCATCACTCCTGACAGTGCGCCTGACGACATTCTGCGCACCGGCCGTGGAATCGGCTTTCCGCTGCTGATCAAGGCAGTGGCAGGCGGCGGCGGCATGGGCATGCAGCAGGTCACTGACGAATCCGACCTGCTTGTGCAAACCAGTCAGGTTCAGCACCACGCCTTGCGTCTGTATGGCAATCCCGCCGTCTATTTCGAGAAATGCCTAACACGGGCTCGCCACGTTGAAGTCCAGGTCTTCGGTTTGGGCCACGGAAAAGGGATCCACCTGCATGCGCGAGAGTGTTCAATCCAGAGACGCTATCAGAAGGTGATTGAAGAAAGCCTGGGTGAGCAATTGCCGGCACATGTCGGTGAACGCGTCTGTGCGGCCGCGTTGCGTCTGGTCCACGAGCAGAATTACTCTGGCGCCGGGACGGTGGAGTTTCTGTATGACGACACACAGGATGCCTTCTATTTTCTTGAAATGAACACGCGCATCCAAGTCGAGCACGCTATCACGGAAATGGTGTGCGACATGGATCTGGTGGCCCTGCAGATACGCTTGGCTCTGGGCGAAGACCTGACCGAAGAGTTGCCTGCAGCGCCATCATGCAACGGACATGCCATTGAGTGCAGACTGTATGCTGAAGATCCGCAGAGCGATTTCCGTCCCAGTGCGGGTACCCTCCGGGCGCTGAATTTTCCGCCCGAAGGCCCTGGGCTCCGGATAGACACTGGCGTGGAGCGGGGCAGCACTATTTCACCATTTTACGATCCCATGATCGCCAAGATCATCACACACGGATCCAGCCGTGAAGCTGCGCGTCTATCCATGCTGGAAGCCTTGTCGAAAATCTCCATCGAAGGGGTGCACACCAATCTGGGGCTGTTGCGCGACATACTTCAAAGCCCAGAAGTTATTGCGGGCCGAGTACATACCCGCTTTCTGGGAGAAGCACTGGAGCGCTTGGCTGGCGTAACATGTGGATAGTCGACAACGGTGGAGCCCCGCCTGATGGCAGACGCGAAGGTCGAGATCGACGTCACTGCCTATAAGCCGGTCTGATTCCCGATGGCGCCTGCTTGGCCCGCTTCGGCAGCGGGTGCGATGAACAAGCTATCCACCTCCGACTGCAACTCGAGCTGCCGGACACGATCCACCAAACGCCTGAGCGCCTCTGGCGGGTAGTAGCTGTCGACCAACCCAAAGAACTTTCCCTCCAATGCCTGCACGGAAGGGAAGTTGTCCGGCTCGCCGCTGGGGCTGTCGACCTGGCGCTCGAGCACCTGCCCGTCGGCCAGGCGGATCCGTACGCGCGCGCCAAAACGCTCGGGGAACAAGGCCTCGATTTCGGGCGTCTGCACCACCGCCACCTTTTGCATCAGCGCATCGGCCTGTGGATCCCCCAGGCGCTGGCCATAGGTGTCCCAGGAGACCTGCCCATCGAGCAGGGCGGCAGCTGCGAGAAACGGCATGGAA
>NZ_JBAYTI010000034.1:0-30234 GCF_041675725.1 Castellaniella sp.
GCGGCGTGCGACTTCGCTGGCCACACGGCCCAGGACCTTGCCCCGGGCATCGATCACAAACCAGTCACGCCGGACTTCATGCGGCTTGGCCACAAAGGTCTTCATGATGGTGTTCCTGAATGAGATATGAGATGAAATTTTCTTGAGGCCCCCAGAACCGTGCGCAAGCTGCTTCTGTACAGCACCCTTCTGGAAACCTGCCCCGCCTGGCCAAGACATTGTGATGGGGCCCATGACGCACCCCCTGCCCGTACCGGGTAGGCATTAAAAGAAAATCCGCCCATCATACCTGATTGGGCGGATGAAATCAAAGCATGGGGCCTGGGTGGCAAAGCCCATGCGCACAGCAGGCACCCGCCCCGGCGCACCGGGGCCCGGCCTGTTCCGGCTACCTGTTCTGCTTGGCCAGCACCGCGCCCAGATAGTTTTCGAACACGCCTTCGCCTACGCGGAACCAGGGCACCAGATTGTCGCGATACCCCATGTAGTCGTCGTAGATTTTCTTGAAGCCCGCGTCGTTGTCGCAGAATTCTTTATAGACCGCGTTCGAGGCTTCGTAGCAGGCATCGAGCACCGCCCTGGGGAAGCTCTTGAGCACGGCGCCCCCGGCGATGAGGCGGCGCAGGGCCTCGGGGTTGTAGTTGTCGTAGTATTCGACCAGGTGGTTGGAGGCCGCGCGCGAACAGACCTCGATTGCCGACTGGTAGGCCTTGGGCAGTTCGGCGAACGCCTGGTCGTTGACGTATAGCGAGACCTGGGCGGCGCCTTCCCACCAGCCAGGATAGTAGTAATACTTGGCGACTTTGTTGAAGCCCAGCTTTTCGTCGTCGACCGGACCGACGAATTCGACGGCATCGAGTGCCCCTTTTTCGAGGGCGGGATAGATGTCGCCCGTGGCCAGCTGCTGCGGAATGACCCCCAGCCGGGACATGACTTCGCCGGCAAACCCGGCCGTACGCATGGTCAGGCCCTTGAGGTCTTCGACCGAATTGATTTCTTTGCGATACCAGCCGCCCATTTGCGCCCCGGTATTGCCAAAGGGAAAGTTGATGATGCCCAGGGGCGCGAAGAGTTCGCGCATGAGGCTCAGACCATTGCCTTCGCGGAACCAGGCGTTCATTTGCCGTACGGTGAGCCCCCAGGGCACGGCGGTATCAAAGCAGAAGGACGGATTCTTGCCATAGTAATAATACGAGGCGGTCTGGCCGCACTCGACCGTGCGATTGCCCACGGCATCCATGACCCCGAAGCCGGGCACCAGCTCGCCCGCCGGGTACAGGCGGATGTTGAACTGGCCGTCTGTAACGTCCTTGACCATATCGCAAAACAGCTGGGCCGTGGAAAACAGGGCTGGCGTGGCGGTATTGTAGGTGGACGTGAATTTCCAGTTGATGGATGGATTGGACTGGGCGATGGCGGGTGCCGCCACGGCGGCAGTCCCTGCGACGGCACCTAAGCCGGCCTTTTTGAGGAACGCGCGACGCTGCATGATGTGGATCTCCGTTGTTTTATGTGAATTATGCTGTGCAACCCTGCAGATATTACACTGCTCGATACCGTACGCCCAGTCCTGCAGGGTATGGGTGGGCCGGGCCCGGCCGGCCGCTACAAACCGGCCACCGCCATGTGGTCGATCAGTACCGAACCGCTGGCCTTGGCACCGCGCCGGTGGACATCGGCGCCAACGGCCACGATGTTCCTGAACATGTCGGCCAGATTGCCGGCAATGGTGATTTCCTGCACGGGATGGCGGATGACGCCGCCCTGCACCCAATAGCCGAACGCCCCGCGCGAATAGTCGCCCGTGACGTAGTTGACCCCTTGGCCGATGAGTTCGGTCACCAGCAGGCCGGTGTCCAGGGCACGCAGCATGGCCTGGAAATCATCGCTGGCACGCGTCTGGCGGGAGCGCAGGACCAGGTTGTGCGAGCCCCCGGCATTGCCGGTGCACGGCAAGCCCAGCTTGCGCGCCGTATACGTGGACAGGAAATACCCGTTGAGCACGCCGGCCTCGACCACCTGGCGCGCCTGCGTGCGCACCCCTTCGGCATCGAACGGGCTGCTGCCCAGCGCACAGGGGATGTATGGGTTTTCGACCACATCCAGGTGCCCGGCCAGGACCGGCTGCCCCAGGGCATCGAGCAGGAAGCTGGCCTTGCGATACAGTGCGCCGCCACTGGCGGCCTGGACCAGGGCCCCCAGCAGGCCCACGGCAAGGGGCGCCTCGAACAGCACGGGATACTGCCCCGTCTTGATGGGAACGGCGCCCAGGCGCGCCAGCGTGCGTTCGGCCGCATAGCGCCCGATCTGGCCCGGGGCCGCCAGCGCGGCCGGATCGCGCGCCGTACTGTACCAGTAGTCGCGCTGCATGCCGTCGCCCTCGCCGGCGATCGGCGACACCGAGATGCTATGGCGCGAGTACGGATACCCCCCCAGAAACCCCCGGGTGTTGCCCAGTACGAAATGGCCTTCCTGGGTGTCGACCGCCGCCCCTTCGGTGTTGCGGATGTCCGGGCTCACGGCCAGCGCGGCGCGTTCGGCGCGCATGGCCAGGCGCGCCGCCGCCCGGGGATCGATCGCCCACGGATGATGCAGCTCGAGTTCGGGGTAGTGGCGCGCCAGGGTGTCTTCGTCTGGCAGGCCGGCGGCGGCGTCCTCGGCCGTGTGGCGGGCAATGTGCAGCGCGGCCTCGACCGTGCGCTGCAAGGCCGCGGACGAGAAGTCCGACGTACTGGCCGAGCCGCGCCGCTGCCCTTGGAATACGGTCAGTGACAAGGCGCGGTCGCGGCTTTGCTCGATGGTTTCGAGCGCCCCCTGACGCACGCCGACCGACAGGCCGCGGCTTTCGGAGATCTCGGCCGCGGCATCGCTGGCGCCCGCCTGGCGGGCCCGCTGCAGGGCGTCTGTGACCAGTTCGCGAAAGCGCGCTTGCTGGGCCGGAATATCGAGAAAATCGGGGTCGGTTTCTTGCATGCGTGATCTGCCCGGGACGGGACGGTTATGATAGTCGATTCATCACCATTTTATGACGTCTGCATGCCCGAGCTGCCGTATCCCCCCGATGCCGACCTCGATCCAGCGACGCAACCACCCAGCAAATCGCAGGTCAAGCGCGATATGCACGCGCTGCTCGACCTGGGCCGCGAGCTGATTGCACTGCCGGCCAGCCGCCTGGACGAACTGCCCCTGGGTGATCGCCTGCGCGACGCCATCGACCTGGCGCAACGCATCCACAGCCGTGAAGGCCTGCGGCGCCAGGTGCATTACGTGGGCAAACTGATGCGCAAGGCCGATGCCGAAGCGCTGCGCACGCAGCTCGCCCTGTGGCGCCAGGGGGCCGACCGGCAGACCCTGGCCCTGCATCGGCTCGAGACCCTGCGCGACGAGCTGCTCGAGCACGATGACGCTCTCACCACCCTGCTGGGTCGATACCCGGGCCTGGACGTCCAGGCCTTGCGCACCCGGATCCGCGCCGCGCGCCAGGAAGCGCGCGACAACGCACAACGGCCCGCGGGCCAGGAACCCGCCCGCAAGCACTACCGGGCCTTGTTCCAGCAACTGAAAACCCTGGATTTGCAGGATGATCCCAACCATGTCTGATTCACTCGAAACCATAGAGCACACCACGGGCGAAAACCCCACCCATGCCATCATCTGGCTGCACGGTCTGGGCGCCGACGGCCACGACTTCGAACCCGTGGTCCCAGAGCTGGCCCACCCGGGCCTGCCCCCTTTGCGCTTCGTCTTTCCGCATGCGCCGATACGGCCCGTCACCCTGAATGGCGGCATGCCCATGCGCGCCTGGTACGACCTCTACGGCCTGGCACGCGACATGCGCGAAGACGTCGATGGCATCAAGGCGGCGCGCCAGGCCATCGGCGGGCTGATCGCCCGCGAGGGCGAACGCGGCATCCCGCCCGAGCGCATCGTGCTGGCCGGCTTTTCGCAAGGCTGCGCCCTGGCGCTGTACACGGGGCTGCGTTTCGAAGACCGCCTGGCCGGCCTGATCGGCTTGTCAGGGTACCTGCCCCTGCGCAACACCACGGCCGCCGAACGCCATCCGGCCAATGCCGAAACCCCGGTATTCATGGCCCACGGGCTGCATGATCCGGTGGTCGCCCTCGCCTACGCCGAAACCAGCCATCATCTGCTGTCCGACCTGGGCCAGCCCATCGAATGGCATACGTACCCCATGCCACACGGCCTGCATCCGCAAGAGCTGGTCGACATCCAGGCCTTTCTGCTGCGCGTGCTGGCCCCCTGAAAACCCCGGCCCGGGCCGGCCCGGGCTCAGGCGCCCAGCCGCATCCACAGCCTGCGCATGGCGGCATCGTCCGGGTCGGGATCGTTGCGCAGGCCCAGAAACGTCATCAGGCCCAGCATGGGCCGGTTGGTCGCCAGCACCAGGCCTTCGATGTAGTCCAGGCCCTGTTGACGCGCCAGGCCGATCAGGCTGCGCATGAGTTCGGCGCCCAAACCCCGACGCTGCCAGGCATCGGCGATCACCAGGGCGTATTCGGCCCCCCGGCCATCGGGATTGCGCAGATAGTGGGCAAAGCCCACGATGCGCTCGCGCAGCAGCCCGCGGTTGTCCGGATTGGGGACCTGCACCACCGCCACCAGCGCGACCTCGCGGTCATAATCGATGCGCGTATAGCGCGCCAGCATGCGCGGGGTGAGCTCGCGCAACATGGACACGAAGCGCATGTAGCGTGTCTCGTCGGACAGGGTGCGGACGAATTCCTGCAGCAGGGCAGCGTCTTCGGGGCGGATGGGCCGCAGCAGCCACTCGTTGCCCTGCGGCGTCACGAGGGGGCGCACCAGGCGCCGCGGATACGGATGGATGGCCATGTGCCGATAGGCATGGTTTTCGGGCCGTTCGCCGTCGTGGTCCGGATCGAGTGCGATGCGTATGGCACCGGCATGCAGCACCGTGTCGTCCGACCACAGTGGGTCGATCGAAAGGCCCTGGATGCCGGGCAGCTCGCAGATCATGTCCGACAGCCGCTCGAGCGTCTCGCGCAGCTGTTCGAACGCGGCTGCGCTCAGGTCGCGCTCGAGCACGCGCGACCAGAACTTGCCGCGCTGGATCAGTTGCCGGGCCAGGTAATTGTTGAGCGGGGGCAGCTCGATTTCCAGGTACGAGGACGTGAGCCGGGCATGAGCGCCCCCCGGGCCAAATTGCAGGTAGGGGCCAAAACAGGCATCGCGCCGCACGTGGATGGCCATGGGGATCGCGGCCTGCGGGCCGTATCCACCCGCATGCTGCGGCTCGGCCAGCTGGACGGGCACGTGGAAGCAGTCGAGCAGCCAGCGCACATTTTCTTGCGAGAGCTCGGTGCGCCCCGACATGATGGCATCATTGAGCAACAGACGCGCCTCGTCCAGGCGCGGCGCCTGGCTGAGTTTCTCGGGGGGCAGGACCTGCTGCGCCAGGGCCTGGTTGTAATGATAGGTGGCCAGGATGCCATACGCGTGTGCCGCCGCCTCAGGCGTGCGAAAAGCCGGCAGCCCGACGGCGTCGAGGCGCTGGCGCAGCGGCCGCATCGAGGCATCCCCCATCAGGCAGCTGATGATGGGTTTGTGGGCGTCCTGCGAGAAGCGGGCCAGGGATTCGACGGCGCCCTCCATGTCGGACAGGGCATCGGGCGCAATCAGCACCAGCACGCCGTCCACATTGGTATCGGCGGCCAGCAGGGCCAGCGTGCGCTCGAGGCGGTCGGGGTCCAGCGGTGCGTGGCTGATCACCGGATTGTGCACGCTGGCGCCAGGCTCGAGCAGCCCGGCCAGGGCGTGGCGGGTCTGGGTGGCGAGCTCGGCCCGGGCCACGGGCCCGCGCGTCCCGATGGCATCCAGGGCCAAGTGGGCGGCCCCATGGCCGTTGGAAAATACCGCGATGTAGCGCCCGCGCTGGCGGCGCGCATGCACCAGCACCTTGAGCGCCGAGAACAGCTGGACGTACACGTGGATGCGCACCGCCCCCGTACGCCGCAGCAAGGCATCGAAGACGGCATCGGCCGCCGGGTCCGCAACCGGCCCCTGGCGGCCCACCTTGAGCACGATCACCGGCTTGACGCTGGCCGCCGCCATGAGGGCGCTGGTGAAGCGCCGGGAGGAATCCACCTGCTCGAGATACAGAACGATGCTCTCGGTGCGGCTGTCCATGGCCAGGTATTCGAGGATCTCGGCCGCCGTCACCCCGTCGGCATCGCCCACCGTGACCACGGCCGAAAACCCCAGGCCGATGTCCCCGGCCCAATCCATGACGGCGGCAGCCACCATGCGCGACTGGGCCACCAGGGCCACCTGCCCGGCCGGAGCCGCCTGGGCCTCGAGCCCCAGATTCAGGCCCAGGTGCGGGCGCTGCACGCCCAGCGCGCCCGGGCCCAGCACCAGACAATCATTGAGCCGCCCCCACGTTTGGCAATAGCTGCGCGTTTCTTTGGGATCATGCGCCGCCTGCGGATGCGGCAGCAGAATGACCACCCGGGGCCGGTGTGTGCGCAACGCGCCCAGGACCGACATGAGCCGCACCGGATCGACCCACAGCACCGCCATGTCCAGGCGTTGCCCAGCCAGCAGGAAATCGAGCCGCTCGGGCATATGGAGGTGGCCGTGTTCGTCGACGGTGACTTCCGCGATCCGGCCACGCAGCAGCGCCGGCGGGTTTTTCAGGGCAGGCAGGGGGCGCGAACTGACGACGAGCAGAGAACGCGGCTCGAACAGCGCCGAAAGACGATGACGCATCATGAACAATACCCCGGGGCGACCTGAAACAGGACCTCATTTAAAATGACGGACTGAACGAACCATTCTACAGGGGTTCTTCGGTGTGCCGGCCTGCGGCACCCCCTGGATCCCGCCCGATGCATCACCCACGATCCTGCCATGACTGCAACCCAGACGCGCCCCGTGCGCACGCGTTTCGCCCCTTCGCCTACCGGCTTCCTGCACCTCGGTGGCGCCCGCACCGCCCTGTTTTCCTGGGCCTATGCCCGCCACTTTGGCGGCCGCTTCGTGCTGCGCATCGAAGACACCGATCTCGAGCGCTCCACCCCCGAAGCCGTGCAGGCCATTCTCGATGCCATGCAGTGGCTGGACCTGCAGCCAGACGAAGGGCCGTTCTACCAGATGCAACGCATGGACCGCTACCGCGAGGTCATCGCCCACATGCTGGCCCAGGGCACCGCGTACCATTGCTGGAGCACCCCCGAAGAAATCGAGGCCATGCGCGCCCGGGCGCGGGCGCGCGGGGCCAAGCCGCGCTACGACGGGACCTGGCGGCCAGAGCCGGGCAAAACCTTGCCACCGGTGCCGGCGGGCGTGCAGCCGGTGGTGCGTTTCCGCAACCCGCTCGAAGGCGTCACGGCCTGGGATGATTTGGTAAAGGGCCCCATCCGCTTCGACAACGCCGAACTGGACGACCTGATCATCGCGCGCCCCGACGGCACCCCCACCTACAATTTCTGCGTGGTGGTCGATGATTGGGACATGAACATCACCCACGTCATACGGGGCGACGACCACGTCAACAACACGCCGCGCCAAATCAACATCCTGCGCGCGCTGGGGGCCGAGCCGCCCTGCTATGGTCACGTGCCCATGATCCTCGGGCCGGATGGCGAAAAACTCTCCAAGCGGCATGGCGCGGTCAGCGTCATGGAATACGAGCGCCTGGGCTACCTGCCCGAGGCAATGATCAACTACCTGGCGCGCCTGGGCTGGAGCCACGGCGACGACGAGCTGTTCACCCGCGACCAGTTCGTGGCCTGGTTCGATCCGCGCCACCTGAGCCGCTCACCCGCCCAGTGGGACCCCAAGAAACTGAACTGGGTCAATGCACACACGCTGCGCCAGCTCAGCCCGGACGATCTCGCCCGGCAAGTCGCGCCGCGCATCGAACGGTTGGGCGGCACCTGCGGGCAGGTCGACCTGCCCGCGATCATGGCCCTGCTGCGCGAGCGGGGCGACACCCTGGAAGATCTGGCACAGGCGGCGCTGCTGTTCTGCGAGGCCGAGCCGCCCGCGGATCCCGGCTTGCGGGCCGAAGTGCTCGATGCCCAGGCGCTGGAGCGGCTCGATGGGTTCCGTGAACAGGCCGCCAGGCTGCCCGAATGGACCCCGGCGGCGCTGGACGCGCTGATCAAGGCGTGCCTGAAGCAATGGGGCATCAAGATGCCCCAGCTGGCGATCCCCTTGCGGGTTGCCGTCACCGGCCGCAAGCAGACCCCCTCGATCGGGGCCGTCCTGGCCCTGCTCGGGCGCGACACCGTCTTGCAGAGGCTCTCTGCGCTGCAGGATCAGAACGGCAGCCGATAGCCGGGCGACATGCGCTTGGCCTGGATGGCCTGCCCCTGGGGCCCCTGCAACCGCAGGGCATCGGGCTGCACGCGCAGGACCCGGAAGCGGTTGATGTAGATGGGGTCATCGAGATTGACAGGCAGGCCATTGGATTCCTGGGTGCGCAGGGTCAGGGTCTGGCCCTGGTAGGTCCAACAGCCGGTTTCATACAGGCCCTGCGACGGCTGGCGGGGCCGCTTGATCTGCTCTACGTACGCCATGCTGCCGTCCGCGTTCAAGGTGTAGAGGGTCCGCAATGCGCCTGCCACGCCGGCCTGCGCAGAGACCGACAGCCAGTTGCCCACCAGGGGATCGCCATCCGCAACCGGCACGCAGGCCGCGGCCGCCGGCGGATGGCCATTGCCCGACACCTGCGGACCCAGGGTGGAACAGGCCGACAAAACGAGCAGGCCGGCCAGGCCGGCGAGGTGACGGGCACGAGGCAAAGCAGTGGACATGACATGAACCTTCTGGAAAGACCAGCCCGGCAAGCCCCTTGCCGCAGCAGGGCTGCCCAGGCTGCAGCAGGATGGCCGCCCTACAATCGGTACGTGTGCCTCCTGCGCATCGACAATCCAGCCATTTTAACGACATGAGCCATTCCGTACTGGTCATTTTGCATTTGTATGCAGCGATATTTTTCGTGGGCACCGTCTTCTTCGAGGTCATCATCCTCGAAGGCATACGCCCCATCTTGGGCCGCGACACCATGCGCAGCGTCGAACTCGCCATCGGGCAGCGCGCACGCCGCATCATGCCCTTCGTCATCCTGATTCTGTTCGGGGCCGGCCTGGCCATGGCGTGGCAATTCGGGGCAGAGCTGGCGCACCCGCTGGGAAGCAGCTTCGCCACCCTGCTGTGGATCAAGATCATCCTGGCGTTCAGCGTGCTGGCGCACTTCATCACCGCCATCACCCTCAGCGGCACGGGGCGGCTCAAGTCGCGTCACTTCAAGTGGATCCACGTGAGCGTGTTCACCCACGTGGTGCTCATCGTCTTCCTTGCCAAAGCCATGTTCTTTCTGAAGTGGTAATGAAGCGGTAATAGAAGCGGTAAGTATCCAGGCACAGCGCCGTCCACTTTCAAGCTGCATTGGCATGCGTTAGACTTCTGACGTTTCCACAGAGTGAAAGAGACGGCATCATGGCCACCCCCAAGAAATCCACTTCCACGACCCCCAGTCCCAAAAAGGCCGCTCCGCGAGCAGCCGCAAAAAAGGCGCCTGCCAAGGCGCCTGCCCGAAAAGCCGCTGCGGCCACGGGCGGCGACGCCCCCATGGCCCGTCAGGATCCGAACCCGGCCGGCTCCTGGCCGTTCCCCGTCGGCAAGCGGCCGTAAGGCGCGCAGCATGGCTCAAGACGTGCTCGGGTTCCTGCTGGACATTCTCTTCCAGCTGTTCGGCATCGCACTCATCCTGCGCGCCTGGACGTTTGCCATTCGCCTGCATCCCTTCAATCCGTGGTCGCAGGCCTTGTTCAAAGTGACCGACTGGCTGGTCGTGCCCTTGCGGCGCATCGTGCCCGTCAGCGGCCGGTTCGACTGGCCCAGCATCCTGTCTTGCTGGATTGCCGCCCTGCTGTACCTGTGGCTGAGCTGGCTGGTCGCCATGGGCGGCCTGACCCCAGGCACCGAACTCCTGGGCCCCATGCTGCTGGCCAGCCTGCTGACCAGCATCAAGTGGCTGTTCAACGTGATCGTGTGGGTCACCCTGATCCAGGCGGTGTTGTCGTGGATCAACCCGCTGTCGCCCATCATGCCGGTGCTGTATACCTTGACGGCCCCTTTGCTGAACCCGATCCGGCGCTGGCTGCCCCGCACCGGGGGGCTCGATTTCTCGCCCCTGGTGCTGCTGATCCTGGCCCAGGTGGCCATGATGGTGGTCAACCATCTGGCATACGCCAGCCTGGGCGCCTGAGCGCACGGGCGGCCGGGACACCTGCTACATGGGGGCCACGCGCGTGCCGCCGGCGCCGCTGATCATCTGTACCCGCTGGCCCACGGACAAGGGCACGTCGGCTTCTTGGACGACCACCCGGGTCTCGCCGCCATCCAGCAGCACGGTGATTTCCAGCCCCTGGGTCTTGTCGATCTGCTTTTCGATGACGTTGCCGGCCAGACCGCCCAGCAAAGCCCCCCCTATGGTGGTGAGCGTCTTGCCCTTGCCGCCCCCCACGGCGCTGCCCGCGACACCGCCCAACGCCGCGCCCGACACCATCCCCACGCCGCTGGACCGGTCGGATTGGATGACCACGGGCCGCACGCTTTGCACGGTGCCGTAGCGCACGGTCTGTTCCTGGCGCGCCTGGCCATAGGTATAGACTGAACTGGAAGCCGACTGGTTGGCGCAGCCCGCGAGCGCCAGGGCCGCCGCCGCAAGGCCCAGTGCGGCGGCCTGGCGCAGGCGACGGGAAGAAGGGACCTGAGGAATGCCAGCCATGAATGAAACTCCGCAAAAGACACGAACACACGTCGGTCGGTCGATGATCTCAGAGGGATTTGCCCAGACCATAATGGGTATTGAGACAATCGACGATCCGGGCTTGCCCGGGTTGATGGTTCTGGGGCCCCCTGCTCATGATTTTAAGGCTCCCCATGACGTTCGCCAAACAGCAGGCCTCGGCCAGCGTCCAGCCGCGCACCAGACCGTGAAGCAGACCGGCCCGATGCGCGTCGCCACAACCGGTCGGATCGAGGGGGTGGCTGACCGGTACGGGGGCGATGTCCGTGGATTCGCCCCCCACGTATAGCACGCTGCCCCGCGCACCGTGGGTCACGACCACGGCCTGCAGTTCGCGGGACCAATCCTGCACCGTACGCCCCGTGCGATCCTCGATCACGCTCGCCTCGTAGTCATTGGCGGTCAGGATGCTGGCCATGGCCAGCATGTCCTGCAGATCCGGCCCTTCGAACAGGGGCATGGCCTGCCCGAGATCGAAAACGAACGGGATCCCGGCCTGGTGCAGACGGCGTGCATGCACGAACATGGCATCCTTGGCATCGGGCGCCACGATCGCCCACGCCGCGGCGTGCCCCGAGAGATCGTTCTCGGCCGAGCGCAGCATGGCGCCGGGGTGGAAGGAGGCGATCTGATTGTTTTCCTGGTCTGTCGTGATGTAGCACTGCGGCGTGTAGGCCTCGGGCAGCACCCGCACCAGCGACGTGTCCATGCCAAGATCGCGCATGCGTTGCACGTAGTCTTCGGCATCTGCGCCCACCGTCCCCACCGGAACCGGCCGCCCCCCCAATAGGTGCAGGTTGTAAGCGATGTTGCCGGCACAGCCACCGTATTCCTTGCGCAGCGTTGGTACAAAGAACGAGACACTCAGCGACTTGATGCTTTCAGCCAGAATATGGTCGCGAAAACGGCCTTCAAACACGGCGATCGTATCAAAGGCAATCGAGCCGCAAATCAGTACATCCTGGTTCAATACATCCTGGCTCATGAAAATCCTCAGGGGTAAAAAAGGTCCAGCTGAAAACCATTGGCCTGCACGTTCTCGAGTGCCAACGGCAGCTCGATGTGCACTTCGTCGTGGGCCGCAAACGGCGCGTGCCGCAATGAGGCGGGGAGATATTCATCGGGCTCCAGGTTGCGCCGCACCACCAGCGCGCCGGCGTTGTCGTTCAGGGAGAGCACCAGCATGGGCCAGGACTGTGGCCGATTCGTGCCATTGCGCAGAACCACGGACAGCAGGTATTCGCGCCTGTCGCCCGCCGCGGCGCCCGCCGGGCCCTCGGCCGTGGCGCCGGCCGCCTGGCTGCCGCTGGGCGCCGCTTCGCCTTGCGGTGCCGCTTTTGATTCCGCCGTGCGCTCGATCATTTTCAGGCTGGACGACATGATTGCCGCACGCGTCAGGTTCCTGGCGTAGGGCACGTCGCAGCGCAAGGGCCCGCAGGCGCGCTCAAGCCACGGGCGGATCACAGGCGCGGCCTGCGCCAGTTGGGCACGCCACACATAGACAGCCTGCGCCAGCAGCAACCCCAGCAGGACGACCAGCAGGACATGGCCGAGCAGGCGCCAGGGGTTGCCGCCCGCCTCGTGCCTGCGATGACTGGCCAGCAGGGCCGAAGCGGTGCCGCCGCGCCCGGCCCGCCCTGTGCGCGCTTCCACGATGAACGCTTCGGGCCGCGCCGGCATGGAGGGTTCCCGGGCACTGCGAAAGACATGCGGGACGTCATCCTCGTCGACGTCCGTATCGGGCTCGATCGACAGCGAGGGTTCGCGGTGATCCACGAACATGGGTTCGTCGCGGATCACCGGCCCGGCCACCGGCGGTTCGGCGGCTGGCACCTTGGCGGGCCCTGCGACAGGCCCCGGGGATTCATCGGTCGTTACCTCGGCGTAGCCATCGAAAATATGCGCGCACTGGATGCAGCGCACGTAGCCTTTGCGCAGCTGCAGATCGGCCAGGCTCGCCTGAAACACCGTCTGGCAGCGCGGGCAGCGGGTCGTCAGCTTCATGACGCGGCCTCCCGCTGACCCGCCAGGCACACCCAGCCGTCCCGCGTTCCGGCGACGGCGAGCGGCAACCAGGGTGCATAGGCCTCGATGACCTCTGCCACCTGGCGCTCGAGCACCCCGGACAGAACCAGGTGGCCGCCAGGCCGTACACGCGCAGCCAGCATGGGCGCCAACAACTTCAGGGGCCCCGACAGGATGTTGGCAAGCACCACGCCATGAGTGCCGACCGGCAGCGCATCGGGCAGGCACACCTGCAGCGCGACCTGATTATTGAGCGCATTGTGCCGGGCCGCTTCGACGGCCTGGATGTCGATGTCCGTGGCCCATACCGCGCCGGCGCCGAGCAATACGGCGGCCATGGCCAGAATGCCCGAGCCGCAGCCGTAATCCAGTACGGTCTCGCCCTGCGGCAAATGCGCGGCCAGCCATTCGAGGCACAGGCGGGTGGTGGGATGACTGCCCGTCCCGAAAGCCAGCCCGGGATCGAGTTCGATGCGAATCCCGTCGGCATGGCAGC
This sequence comes from Castellaniella sp., assembly GCF_041675725.1. Classification (GTDB taxonomy): domain Bacteria; phylum Pseudomonadota; class Gammaproteobacteria; order Burkholderiales; family Burkholderiaceae_B; genus Castellaniella. The sequence goes on from NZ_JBAYTI010000034.1 coordinate 13,320, forward strand.
CGACCGGAGGCAGCCGGGCGTCGCCCCGATGCCAGCTGGGCACGATCCAGATCCGTTCGGCCACCAGGATCGGCTCGAACTGCGCCTGGGTCAGGCGCACCCAGTCGGCGTCGGGGACCTCGCGCTGGGCGTCGGCCAGGCGGCCCGGGTGCCACCCTGGCAGGCCTTCGAGCGCCGCCAGCGCCTGTGCGGCATCGACCCCGTCGGCCAGCAGCACGCACAGGCGATTGCGGCGCCAGGCCCGGGTTTCGGGCTCGCTGCCTGGCTCGCCGAACAAGGCTTGTTCTTCGGGCGTGAGGGCATCGGCATCTTCGATGGCCACGGACAGCGCCCCGGCCGCCAGCAAGGCATCGGACCAGGCTTCGGCCTGATCTTCGGTACAGGACAGTACCAGCTCGCGCACGCCGGTTCCTCAGGGCCGCTGGGCCAGTTTGTGTTCGAGATAATGGATGCTGGTGCCACCCTGCTGAAAATTGGCATCCTGGAGCAGTTCGCGGTGCAGCGCGATGTTGGTCTGCACCCCTTCGACGATCATCTCGGACAGGGCGATGTCCATGCGCATCAGGGCGTGATGGCGATCGTCTCCGTAGGCGATCAGCTTGGCGATCATGGAATCATAGTACGGCGGCACGACGTAACCGGTGAACACGTGCGAGTCCATGCGGATGCCCGGACCGCCCGGGACGTGCCAATTGGTGATCTTGCCTGGGCTGGGCGTGAACTTGTAAGGGTCTTCGGCATTGATGCGGCATTCGATGGCATGGCCATGCAGTTGGATGTCGCGCTGGCGCCAGGCGAATTTTTCGCCGGCGGCGATGCGCAGCTGCTGCTGAACCAGATCGATGCCAGTGATCATCTCGGTGACGGTGTGCTCGACCTGGATGCGGGTGTTCATTTCGATGAAGAAGAACTCGCCGTTTTCGTACAGGAACTCGAACGTGCCCGCCCCCCGGTAGCGCATCTGGCGGCAGGCTTCGGCACAGCGTTCGCCGATGTGCTCGACCAGCGTCCGGTCGATGCCCGGTGCGGGCGCTTCTTCGATGATCTTCTGGTGCCGCCGCTGCATCGAGCAGTCGCGCTCGCCCAGCCAGACCGCTTTGCCGGCCCCGTCGGCCAGCACCTGGATTTCGATGTGCCGCGGGTTCTCGAGGAACTTCTCGAGATAGACCTCGGGGTTGTTGAAGGCAGCCGCTGCCTCGCTGCGCGTCATGGCGACCGCATTGGGCAGCGCGGCCTCGGTGTAGACCACGCGCATGCCGCGCCCGCCGCCACCGCCCGCGGCCTTGATGATGACGGGATAACCGACCTCGGCCGCCAGGCGGCGGATTTCATCCGGGTCGTCGGGCAAGGCGCCATCCGACCCCGGCACCACCGGCACCCCGGAAGCGACCATGGCCTGCTTGGCGCTGACCTTGTCGCCCATGACGCGAATGCTTTCGGGGCGCGGCCCCACAAAGACGAACCCGCTTTTCTCGACCCGCTCGGCGAAGTCGGCATTTTCGGCAAGAAAGCCATAACCCGGATGAATGGCCTCGGCGTCGGTGACTTCGGCCGCGGAGATGATGGCCGGCATGTTCAGGTAGCTGTCGCGCGGCGCAGCCGGGCCGATGCAGACGGATTCGTCTGCCAGGCGGACATACTTGGCTTCACGGTCGGCTTCGGAGTGCACCACCACGGTTTTCACACCCAGCTCCCGACACGCCCGCTGGATACGCAAGGCGATTTCGCCGCGATTGGCGATCAGTATTTTGTCGAACATGGCTCAGGCAATGATGAACAGGGGCTGGCCATATTCCACCGGCTCGCCGTTTTCGACCAGGATCTGCTGCACGGTACCGGATTTGTCGGCCTCGATCTCGTTGAGCAGTTTCATGGCCTCGATGATGCACAGGGGGTCGCCCTCTTTGACCGCCTGACCCACTTCGACGAAGGCCGGCGAATTGGGATTGGGCGCCCTGTAGAACGTACCGACCATGGGCGCCTTCACGGCGTGGCCCTGGGGTTCGGGCGCGGCCGGTTCGGCCACGGCGGCAGCCGGCGCGGCAGGCACGGGCGCAGGGGCGGGGGCCGGCGCGGCCACAGCGACTGTCTGCGAAAACTTCACGATGCGGACCTTGCCGTCGCCTTCGGTGATTTCGAGCTCTGCGATGCCCGAATCAGCCACCAGATCGATCAGCGTTTTCAGTTTTCTGAGATCCATGGTTGTGTCCTGTGCGTCCCGGCAAAAGCACGAGACATTCTTGATGATAGAAATCAGCGCTTTTTACGCCAATTTGAATGGTTTGTCCATTAACTGGCAGCAAAACAGCCTGCACGAACAATTGATCGAAACCTAAAGGATACGTTTGATGCGCACCTGGATGTCGTCTTCTTTGAGCTCGCCCAAAAGACGATCGGCCACGTGCCCGTCGCGGTCGAACAGGATGCTGAACGGCAGGACGCCAGACTTGTTGCCCAGCTCGCGCATGAGCGCCACGCCCTGCGTGCCCGTCAGTAGCAACGGATACGATACCGGGACTTTTTCGATGAAGCGCTGCACATTGGCCTGCGTGTCGACCGCGAGGCCAAGCACGGCCAGGTCGGGATATTGTTCGTGCAATGACTGCAGCAAGGGCAGCTCGCGCACGCAGGGCGCGCACCAGCTGGCCCAGAAGTTCATCAGCACCGGCTGGCCCAGCCAGCCGGAAAGGGGGGTTTCGCCCCCCTGAAGCGCAGGCAAGCTGCGCCCGAACACCGGGTTGGCCGGCAACAACGCCGCCACGACCCCGGCTGGGGTCGCCACCGCACTGCAGGCCAGCAGGGCTGCGCCCTGCAGAAAAATGCGTCTGTGCATGAAACAACACGGATTCCAGAGGCCTAGGGTACCTGCCATCATAGCATTCGCCCTCTACAATACAGGGCGGAGGAAGTGATGCACATACATTTGCTGGGGATTTGCGGTACGTTCATGGGCGGCCTGGCGCTTCTGGCCCGCTCGGCGGGCCATCGGGTGACGGGGTGCGACGCGGGGGTCTACCCGCCCATGAGCACGCAGCTGCAGGATCAGGGCATCGACCTGATCGAGGGATACGCCGCCGAGCAGATCGCGCTGGGCGCCGATCTGTACGTGATCGGCAACGTGATCCGGCGTGGCAACCCGCTCATGGAAGCCATTCTCGACCAGGGCCTGCCCTATGTGTCGGGGCCGCAATGGCTGGCTGAACACATCCTGCCCGGCCAGCACGTGCTGGCCGTGGCGGGCACCCACGGTAAAACGACCACCAGCGCCCTGCTGGCCTGGATATTCGAACATGCCGGGCAGCCCGCCAATTTCCTGATCGGCGGCGTGGCGCCGGACCTCGGGCCGTCGGCCCGCTTCGAGCCTTCGCGCACGCGCTTCGTGATCGAGGCGGATGAATACGACACGGCGTTTTTCGACAAGCGCTCGAAGTTCGTCCACTACCGGCCCCGCACGGCCATCCTGAACAACCTGGAATTCGACCACGCCGACATCTTTCCCGACCTGGCCGCCATCGAAACCCAGTTTCATCACCTGGTGCGCACGATTCCGTCGCAGGGGCAGATCATCCGGCCCGCCCAGTGCGCCGCACTGGACCGGGTGCTCGCACAGGGCTGCTGGACACCGGTCGACACATTCGGCGCGGATGGCCACTGGCAGGTGCGCGAAACCGACGCGCAGGGCCTGCGCTGCGAGATCCTGCACCACGGCATCGGTCAGGGCGAGCTGCACTGGCGCCTGAGCGGCCGGCACAACCAGTCGAATGCGCTCGCGGCCCTGGCTGCGGCGCACCACGCGGGCATCCCCGCCGGGGCGGGCATCCAGGCGCTGAATGCCTTCAAGGGCGTGCGTCGCCGGCTCGAACTGCGCGCCACAGTCAACGGTATCGCGGTCTACGACGATTTCGCCCACCACCCCGCCGCCATCGCCACCACCCTGGACGGCTTGCGCCGCCGCACGGGCCGCCAGGCCCGCATCCTGGCCGTGTTCGAACCACGCTCCAACACCATGAAGCTGGGCACCATGGCCGCGCAGTTGCCGGCCGCGCTGGCGCAGGCCGACCAGGTCTATTGTTTCGGCCAGGCTCGGGGGCCGCAGGCCCTGGGCTGGGAGCCACGGCAGGTCCTCGCCCCCCTGGCCGACCGGCTGTGGTGCGGCGATGACCTCCAGGCACTGGTCGACGCCATCGTCCAACAGGCGCGCCCCGGAGACCACGTGCTGATCATGAGCAACGGCAGCTTCGGCGGCATCCACGACACGCTGATCGCGCGGCTGGCCGCAGGCCAACCCGCCACAGCACCCTCGCAGGCCTGATTTCATGCATGTTCTATACGAAGACGCCGGCAAACTGAAGGCCGAAACCATCCTGTCGGAAACCGATGGCGCCCTGCACGTCGAGTCGGCTGGCGGCAAGCGCAGCAAGGTCAAGCGCAACAACGTCCTGTTCACCTTCGAGCAGCCCGCACCCGATACCTTGCTGCCGGCGGCCGAGGCCCTGGCGGACACGCTGGACGTCGGGTTCCTGTGGGAATGCGCCCCCCAAGAAGAATTCGACGTCGCACAGCTGGCCGAAGAATATTTCGGCCACCCGCCCAATGCCACCGAAAAAACGGCGCTGATTCTGGCCCTGGCCGCCGCACCCGCGTATTTTCACCGGCGCGGGCGCTGCCAGTTTCGCCCGGCGCCACCCGACATCCTGCAGGCCGCGCTCGCGGCCATCGAGAAAAAACGCCGCCGGGCCGAGCAGCAGCAGGCCTGGACAGAGGCGTTGCTGGCGGGCGAACTGCCCGCCGAGATCCGCGCGGTGGCGCCGACCTTCCTGGACCGCCCGGACAAGAACCTGCTCGAATGGAAAGCGTTTGATGCCGCAGTGCAGCAATCGGGCCGGCGCCCAGAGCACCTGCTGCTGTCGTTGGGGGTCTGGTCCAACCCGCTGGCGATGATGCGCGAACGCTTTTTTGCCACCCACTTTCCAAGCGGTACCGGCTTTCCCGACCTGGACGCCCACTTTCCCCAAGGGACGGACCTGCCCCGCGCCGACGTCGAGGCCTACTCGATCGATGACGCCGGCACCACGGAGATCGACGATGCGCTTTCGATCCAGGTCATGGCCGATGACGTCCTGCGCGTGGGTATCCACATTGCGGTGCCAGCCCTGGCGGCCGGCCGGGGCAGCCCCCTGGACACGCTGGCGCGCCAGCGCATGGCGACTGTCTACATGCCGGGCGAAAAAATCCCCATGCTGCCGCCCGATCTGGTGTCCGCCTACTCGCTGGATGCAGGCCAATGGCGGCCCACGCTATCGCTCTACGTGACCGCCCGCACCGACAGCGGCGAAGTGCTCGAGGCCGAATCCCGCCTCGAGCAGCTGTGCGTACGCGGCAATCTGCGCATCGACGAACTCGAGCCGCTGGCCACTGAAAGCGCCCTCATGGATCCACAAGCCAGCCTGCCCCATGGGCACTGGCTGCGGCCGCTGTGGCAGCTGGCCCGGGCCCTGGGTGGCGCGCGCGACCGCCTGCGCGGCAAGCCCGAAAACAACGACCGGGTCGAATACCTTTTCCAGCTGATAGGCTCGCCAGACGATCCCAATGCCACCATCCACCTTCTGCCGCGCCAGCGCAACGCGCCGCTGGAGCGCCTGGTGGCCGAATACATGATCCTCGCCAATACGCAATGGGGCGCCCTGCTGGCGCGCCACGGCGTCCCGGGCATCTACCGTTCGCAACAGGCGGGCCGCACCCGCATGTCCACCCAGGCGCTGCCGCACGAAGCCATTGCGGTTCCGCAGTACATCTGGTCGACCTCGCCGCTGCGACGCTACGTGGATCTGGTCAACCAGGGGCAGCTGCTGGCCGCGGTCGAGCATGGGGTATCCGCCCGCCTGGCCGCGCCCTACAAACCACGCGATGCCGATCTCTATGCGATCATCGGCAGTTTCGATGCGCAATACGCCCAGTGGATCGACTTCCAATCCGCCCTGGAACGCTACTGGAGCCTGCGCTGGCTGCAGCAGAACAACGTGCGTGACGTGTCGGCCCGCGTGTTGCGCGAGAACCTGGTGCGCCTGAACTGCGCGCCGCTGGTTACCCGCGTGGGCGGCCTGCCCGCCCTCGAACGCGGCCAGGACGTATTGCTCGACATTCTGGGCTACGATGAACTCGAACTCGACATAGAATGCCGCTTCAGGCAGATTCTCTGAAACGGCATCCCTGCCATGGAACGCGCCCCACTGCCATTGCTGCTGCTCGAATCGCGCCCCGAAGGGCGCAACCGCATGGCGGTGGCTGTCCTGGTGTCCCTGACCCTGCATGCCATCCTGCTGGCCTGGCACACCACCGCCGGCCAGCCACCGGCCCCCCCGCCGGCCACGCTCGAGATCACGCTGGTCAACACACGCAGTCCGCAGGCCCCCCCGGCACCCCAGGCGCTTGCGCAGCACGACCTGGACGGCGGCGGCGACCAGGGCCGGACGCTGGCGGCCACCCCCTTGCCGCGCATCGAACCCACCGAAGACAAAGACCAGCTGCTGATCGCCCTGCGCGCGCGTCAGGCCCGGCTGGAAAGCGAGCAGGCGCGCTTGCTGACCCTGCTGCAGTCGACCCAGACCCATGCCCAGGACAGCCCTTCCACCCAGGACGACGGCCCCCATACCGAGCCGGGCGATGACGAATCCGAGCACGAGGCCGAACTGCTGCAAGCGCGCATCGCCGCGCTCAAGGCCGAGGTCGAGCAATACAATGCACGCCCCAGGCGCAGCTTCGTGGCGCCGGCCACCCAGCGGGCGATCGAAGCCCGCTACGTCGAGGCCTGGCGCGAACGCATCGAGCTCATCGGCACCGAACACTATCCGCCCGAAGCGCGCGGGCGTATTTATGGGGATCTGCAGCTCACGGTCTTCATTCGCCGCGACGGCCAGCTGGATCATATCCGCTTCGACCGGCCATCGGACCAGGCGGTGTTGAACAGCGCGGCACGGCGCATCATCGAGCTGGCCGCCCCATTCGACCCCCTGCCTCCAGAGCTCGCGGCGCATACCGACATCCTGGCCATCACCCGCACCTGGCATTTCACCCGCTCCGGCGTCGGTACCGCCGGCTCGGGCGGGGCGCCATGAAACGGATTCGCGCGTGGGTGCTGGGCGGCCTGATGCTGATTCTGGGGGTCGCATTCCTGTACCAGATCGGCCTGTTCGGCATGGTGGTCTGGTTCAATTTTCGCAACCCCGACGTCACCCCGATCATGCGGGCCGCGGTGGCCGAGCAGCGCCGGCATGACCCCCAGGCGCAGCTGCAATACCAATGGGCCGATTGGGATCACATCAGCACCCACCTGAAGCGGGCGGTGATCGCCTCCGAGGACACGGGGTTCATGGCGCACGACGGGGTCGAATGGACGGCCATCCGCCAGGCCTGGGAGTTCAACCGGCGCCAGAGCGAGGCCGGCACGGCCCGGCGGCGCGGGGGCTCGACCATCACGCAGCAGCTGGCCAAGAATCTTTTTCTGTCCAACGACCGCAGTTACCTGCGCAAGGTTCAGGAATTGATTCTGGCCTATATGCTGGAAACAGTGATGAGCAAGCAGCGCATCCTGGAGCTCTACCTGAATGTGGCGCAGTGGGGCCGAACCACATTCGGCGCCCAGGCCGCCGCGCGCCACTATTTTCGCACCGACGCCGCACGTCTGAACGTAGACCAGTCGGCCCGGCTGGCCGCGATGCTGCCCAACCCGTCCTGGTACGATCAGCACGGCGTCACGGCGTGGCTGCGCTCGCGCATCGCCACCATCCGGGCGCGCATGCGCCTGGTGGCCATCCCCTGACACCTTCGCCGCCCGGCACACGGCACAGGGTATCATTTGGGTTTTATTGCGATTTTTCACCATGCGCACGGCCCGACGCTACATCGCCCGCGAAATCTACCGCTCGACGCTGGTCGTGCTGGTGGCGCTGGTGGGCCTGTTCATGTTCTTCGCCCTGATCGAGGGGCTCGACAAGGTCGGCAAGCGCCTGACCCTGCTCAACCTGTTCTACCTGCAACTGCTCGACCTGCCCAATCACCTGTACGAGCTCCTGCCCATCGGGCTGCTGATCGGCACCGTGCTGGCCCTGGCGGGCCTGGCCCAGCGCAACGAACTGACCATACTGCGCGCCTCGGGGGTAAGTGGGCTGAAGCTGCTGGGCGCCTTGTGGCTCATCACCTTGCCGTTGATGCTGGGCGCGCTGGTCCTGTCCGAGTACATTACGCCCGCCGCCGAGCTGCAGGGCAGCGAATCCCGCCTGGCGCTGCTGGGCCGTACCGACGGCGGGCGCATGGCCAGCGGCTACTGGTTCAAAGAAAACGATGAACAAGGCCATCCGCGCATCATCAACATCCGCCGCCTCGAAGGGCGCGGCCAGGTCAGCGGGGTGGAACTCTACGAGTTCGGCGACCACAACGCCATGCGCGCCCGCATCCGGGCGCGCCAGGGCCAGTTCGTCGACGGCAGGCTGCGCCTGCAGGATCTCGACATCCTGCAGATCCTGCCACGTTCGGCCGGTGCGCTGGCCGACGCGACAGCCCCAGCCACGCCCCTCACGACCCGCAGCCTGCAGGCCGAACGTGAAATCCGCACCACACTGACGCCAGAGCGCCTGATCGCCCGGGTCCTGACCCCCGAGCGCATGGCCATCTCCGACCTGCTCGATTACATCCGCTACCTGGAAAAAAACCAGTTGCAGTCCGATCGCCAGGAAGTCGCCCTATGGCGCAAACTGGCCTATCCATTCACCCTCCTGGTGATGGTTACCATCGCCGCCCCGATTGCCTTCGTCCACTCGCGCCGGGGCGGCGTGGGCCCCAAGGTGTTTGCGGGCATCATCCTGGGGGTCTTCTTTTTCATGATCAATCAATTGGCGCTGAATGCCGGGATGCTGGGCAACTGGCCGCCGTGGGCGACGGCCCTGGTGCCCGATCTTCTTGCGCTGTCTGCCGGCCTGCTGGTACTGCTGGCCATGGAGAATCGCCATTCCCTGGCGCTCTGGTGGCGCAACCGGCGGCTGCAGCCAGGCCTTTCATGAAAACCGCCGATGTCTGGGTCATCGGCGACGTGCAGGGGTGCCGCCGCGCCTTGCAGCAGCTGTTGCAGCACCCCGAGCTGGCGGCCCCCGACACGCACATCTGGTTTGCCGGCGACCTGGTCAACCGCGGGCCCGACTCGCTGGGCGCGCTGAAGTGCATCCGCGGCCTGGGCAGCAGGGCGCGGGCGATCCTGGGCAACCACGATCTGCACCTGCTCGCGGTGGCTGCCGGCGTCCGCAAGATCAGCCGCTCGGACACCTTCCAGGACGTACTGCAGGCCCCGGACGCGCCCGAGTGGATCGACTGGCTGCGCCGTCAGCCCCTGCTGATCCGCGGACACGGCCACGTCATGGTCCACGCCGGTATCCTGCCCGCCTGGACCCTCGAGCAGGCGGCCCGCCTGGCCCGGGAAATCGAAACGGCCCTGCGGGGCCCGGCATGGCGCGAGGCGATGGACGACTTATACGGCGAGCGGCCGCTGCTCTGGGATGATGCGCTGCAGGGCCCGGCCCGCATGCGCGTCATCGTCAATGCGCTGACCCGCATGCGGGTCTGCCACCGCAGCGACGGCCGCATGAATTTCGATCACAAGGCCGGCCCCGGTACCGACCCGGATCTCTGCCCCTGGTTCGAGCTGCCCGGGCGGCGCGACCCGGCCATCCCGGTCGTTTTCGGCCACTGGTCGGCGCTGGGCCTGCACATCCGGCCAGATGCCATCTGCCTGGACAGCGGCTGCGTCTGGGGGCGATCACTGACGGCGATGCGCCTGCGCGACCACCGGATCATCCAGCAGGATTGTGCCCAATGCCGCTGACGGCGTGCCGTCGACTGCCGCTCAATGCGGCACCACCACCTTGTCGCGAATGGCCTCGCGCGCCCGGCGCGCCAAGTCGCTTCGGCTAAGCGCCGGGCCGGCAGACATCGGCGGCAGGAACTCGCAATGCACCTCGACCTTGCGAGATCCCAGCAGCACCCACAGGTTGGCCACCAATGTCTGCTCGCCGATGAACGCCAGCTCGGGCGCGCGCCGTCCGGCGCGGTAAAAGCGCAGGGCCACCGGCTGGACCGGCACGACCGCCTGGATCGCGGCATCGAACAGCCCCGTATGAAAATTGAGTACGTCGCGGCCATCCGTGCTCGTTCCCTCGGGGAACAACCCCACCACGCCGCCGTATCCGAAGCAATCCTGCATCTGCCGGCTGGCGTCACGCACGGCCCGCCGATGCTGGCGGTCGATGAACAGCGTGCCCGACCAGGCCGCCAGCGGGCCGATCACCGGCCAGCCGCGGATGTCGCTCTTGGCGACGAACGAGGTGGGCCGGACGCTGTTCAACACGAAGACATCCACCCACGAGACGTGGTTGGATACCCACAGCACCGCACCCCGGGGTTGCGGCGCGCCCAGCACCCGAAGGCGTACGCCGCACAGGGCCATCAGCACCCGCGACCAGCCACGCACGCACCAGCGCCGCGCGCGGCGCCCCAGCCAGGGAAAGCACAGCAGTTCGGTGAGCAGGCCCAGGCCGATCCAGGTCGACACCAGGACCGAGCGCACCGCGAAAAAAAGGACAGCCACGGATTCTTCCTCGATGTGGATCGGGGCACATGATACCCGGGCTGGTCGACTTGGTATACCGCCGGCACGCAGGCCGCCGGCGTGCGCTCAGCAGGCCCGGTCGAGCCAGCGCTGCAGGATGACGGCAGCCGCCACCGCGTCGTCGTCGGCATGCGTACCCAGGATATGCTGGGCTTCAAGGCTGGAACCGCGCTCGTCGACCAGTTCGACGGGCACCCGGAAGCGGCCTTCGAGCTGCCGTGCAAACCGCCGACTATGCGCCGAAGCGGGCTGCTCGTCGCCCGTCAGGGTGAGCGGCAGGCCGACGATGACGCGCTCGGGCTGCCAGGCCTGCAGCAGGCCGGCGACCTGTTCGAAGCGCTGCTGGCGGGTGACCGGGCGCAGAATGCACAAGGGACGGGCCTGCCCCGTCAGGGTGTTGCCCAACGCCACGCCGATTTTTTTCAGGCCGAAATCGAAACCCAGCAGGGTTTCGGGTGCCGCAGCAACGGGCGTGCGTGGCGCAGTGCCGGAGTCAGGCGTGGCCGGCATCGCCGCTGAGCATGCCTGCCCGTATGCCCAGCTGCGCCAGGGCGGCGTCGTAGCGGTCTTCGGCCGGGGTCTCGAACAGAATGGTGCTGTTGGCCCCAACGTGAAGCCAGGCGTTCTGGCCGAGTTCGTCTTCGAGCTGGCCGGCACCCCAGCCCGCATAGCCCAGCGTCACCAGCAGCTGCGCGGGCCCCTGGCCGGCGGCGACATCTTGCAGGATGTCGCGCGACGTGGTGAGCGCGACGTCTTCGCCCAGGGCGATGCTGGAGCTGTACTGCCCGCGCGGCATATGCAGCACGAACCCGCGGTCGGTCTGCACCGGCCCCCCGAAGAACACGGGCGCCTGACCGACCGGACCGATTTCCAGCGACAAGGGCAGATCGAGCCGGGTGAGCAGGTCGTTGATGGTCAGGGTGGTGGGCCGGTTGATGACCAGGCCCAGCGCGCCGTGCTCGGTGTGCTCGCAGACATAAATGACGGTATTGGCCAGCTCGCCCCCGACGCGGCCGGGCATGGCCAACAGGAATTGTCTGGACAGATCGATGCGCCCGGTATCGGACGCAGGCGTAACGGTTTTCATGATGCCTCCCCGCAAGCCATGGCGCTCATGACATAAGAGTATCAGATCTCCATTAGAATGGATGCGAGAATCAATGCCTCATAAGGCAAACCCCAGCATGAACCCCATTCGCTTCCCGCGCGGCCTCTATGGCGTCACCCCCGACTGGTCCGATACCGATCGCCTGCTCGAGGCCATCCGACAGGCCCATGCCGGTGGCATGGCGGCTCTGCAATGGCGCCGCAAGCAGGGGACGCCGGCCCAGTGGCGGGCTCAGGCGCGGGCGGTGCGCGACACCTGCGCCCAGCTGGGGCTGCCCCTGATCATCAACGACCACTGGCGGCTGGCCCTCGAATTCGATGCCGACGGGGTGCACCTGGGGCGCGACGATGACGCCATCGGCCCGGTGCGTCAAGCGCTCGGCACCGGCAAGATCATCGGCTGTTCCTGTTATGATCAGCCGGCTCTGGCAGCCCGCCGGCTGGCCGAAGGCGCCGACTACATCGCGTTTGGCGCACTGTACCCCTCATCGGTCAAACCCGATGCCGTGCGCGCCACGCTCGATCACATCCGCCAAGGAAGCCAGCTGGTGCAGGCCATGGGCCCGCCACGCCCGGCCGTGGTCGCCATTGGCGGCCTGAACGCCGGCAACGCCGCGGCCGTCATCGAGGCCGGCGCAGACGCCATCGCCGTCATCAGCGCCCTCTTCGAAGCGGCCGACATCGCACAGGCCGCTCGTCGCTGCCAGGCGCTTTTTTCATGAACCTTTTCATCGTCCGATTTCCATGACCCGTCATACCGAACTGTTCGACCGCGCCTGCAAAGTCATCCCGGGTGGCGTGAATTCGCCCGTACGCGCATTCCGCTCCGTGGGCGGCACCCCCCCTTTCATCGAGCGCGCCCTGGGGCCGCGGCTCTGGGATGCCGAAGGCCGTTGCTACATTGATTACGTCGGCTCCTGGGGGCCCGCCATCCTGGGCCATGCCGATCCCGACGTCGTCGCCGCCGTGCAGGCGGCGGCCGCCCATGGCCTGTCCTTCGGCGCCCCGACCGTCGCCGAAGTGGAAATGGCCGAGGCGCTGGTCGAGCGCTTCCCGTCCATGGACCAGGTCCGCCTGGTCAGTTCGGGCACCGAGGCCACCATGTCGGCCATCCGCCTGGCCCGCGGGCACACCGGCCGGCACAAGATCATCAAATTCGATGGCTGCTACCACGGCCATTCCGACAGCCTGCTGGTGAAGTCCGGCTCGGGCCTGCTGACCTTCGGCAACCCCTCGTCGGCCGGCGTACCGCCGGAATTCGTGCAACACACGCTGGTGCTGGGCTACAACGACCTGCCTGCCGTCGAAGCGGCCTTTGCCCGGTACCCCGAAGAAATCGCCTGCATCATCGTCGAGCCCCTGGCCGGCAACATGAATTTCGTGCGCCCGGCCCCAGGTTTTCTCGAAGGGCTGCGTACCCTGTGTTCCAGGCACGACGCGGTCCTGATCTTCGACGAGGTCATGACCGGGCTGCGCGTGGGCCCGCGGGGCATGCAGGGCCTGAGCGGCGTCACCCCAGACCTGACCACCCTGGCCAAGATCATCGGCGGCGGCATGCCGGTCGGGGCCTTCGGCGGGCACGCCGCCATCATGGCCAGCATCGCCCCGCTGGGCGCGGTCTACCAGGCCGGTACGCTATCGGGCAACCCGGTTGCCGTGGCCGCGGGCCTGGCCACCCTCCGGAAACTGCGGCAGCCCGGTTTCTACGAAGCCCTCGAGGGGCAAACCCAAAAGCTCGTCCAGGGCCTCGAAGCCGCGGCACGGCACCATGGCGTCCCCTTCTGCGGCGACAGCCAGGGCGGCATGTTCGGCCTGTTCTTTCAGGCCGAACGGCCGCGCAATCTGGCCGAAGTCTCTGCGGGCGACGCCGATGCCTTCAAGCGGTTCTTCCACGGCATGCTCGGGCATGGCATCTACCTGGCGCCATCCGCCTTCGAAGCGGGTTTCGTGTCGGCCAGCCACGACGACGCCGTGATCGACGCCACCATCGCGGCCGCCGAACAGGTCTTTGCCGCGCTGTGAAGCGTTTTCCGCCCATGAAATGGTACGGACTTCAAATTTCTTGATGTGGAACAAGGACACCTCATCGGACATTACTTAAACTGGGTTACTACCCTGGCTTTGGTTCCGAGACGTGTCATGACCGATTTCACTCCTGCAGACGCCGCCCGGCATCCGGAAATCCGCCTTTCCGAACCGGGCGACCATCCGTCCGATGGCTCGCAGGCCGCCCGCGACCTGCACCTCTGGATGCGCCTGATCAGTTGCTGCACCCTGATCGAAAATGAACTGCGCAGCCGCCTGCGCACCGAATTCCAGACCACGCTGCCGCGCTTCGAGCTCATGTCCCAGCTGGTGCAGGTGCCGCGCGGCCTGAAAATGAGCGAACTCTCGCGCCGCATGATGGTCACCAACGGCAATATCACCGGCATTGCCGACCAGCTCGAAAAAGACGGCCTGGTCGAACGCATCAAAGACCCAGCCGACCGGCGCAGCTTCATCATCCGTCTCACCCCCACCGGCAGGCGTCACCACCGGCGCATGCAGCGCGCCCACGAAGCCTGGGTCCGCTCGCTGATGGGCGGGCTGCCGGCGGTGACCCGCCAGACCCTGTTCGAGCTGCTGGGCGATCTCAAGCAATCCACGCTCGCGGTCCTGCCCGTACACTGATCCCGCATTGCGCGGTCCGCATGCGGCCCGCATGCCTTTGCGAGCCTACGGGGCTTCTGGGGCACCCGCGCACCCTACGCAGGCCCGGATCCTCTGCATGCGGATCCCTTAGAATATCGCTTTTCGATGCCTCAGGACCCTGCCCATGGCCATTCAGCTGCACATTCCGGCGCCCGACGCCATCCATCCCGTCCGGGGCGTTCGCATCGGCACCGCCGAGGCCGGCATCCGCAAGGCGGGCCGCCGGGACCTCACCGTCTTCCTGCTGGATCCGGGCACGGCCGTGGCGGGGGTTTTTACGCGCAACCGGTTCAAGGCCGCCCCCGTGCAGGTGTGCGAGGCGCATCTGGCGGCCGGGCAGCCCATCCGTGCCCTGGTCATCAATACGGGCAATGCCAATGCCGGCACCGGCCAGGCGGGCCTGAGCGCAGCGCATGAAACCTGCGCGGCCCTGGCTGGCCAGCTGGGCGTGCCCGCAGAGCAGATCCTGCCCTTTTCCACTGGGGTCATCCTCGAGCCCCTTCCGGTCGAGCGGCTGATCGCTGCGCTGCCCGATGCCGTGATGAGCGCCGGAGCGGACCACTGGTTCGACGCGGCGCACGCCATCATGACCACGGATACGCAGCCCAAGATCCACTCCGCCCACATCGAACTGGGCGGCTCGCCCGTCACCATCACGGGCATCAGCAAAGGGGCCGGCATGATACGCCCCAACATGGCCACCATGCTGGGGTTCCTGGCCACCGATGCCGGCCTGCCAACGGCGCTGCTGCAAAAGCTGGCGCGCGATCTCGCCGACCAGTCGTTCAACCGCATCACGGTCGACGGCGACACGTCCACCAACGATTCGTTCATCCTCATGGCCACGGGCGCCAGCAGCGCCATCATAGAGTCCGAGCGCGATCCACGCTATGCGCCCCTGGTCGACGCGCTGGCGCAAGCGGCGCGCGATCTGGCCCAGAAGATCGTGCGCGATGCCGAAGGGGCCACCAAATTCATCACCATCCAGGTGGAAGACGCCGGCAACACCCAAGAGGCCCTGCAGGTGGCCTATGCAATCGCCCACTCGCCGCTGGTCAAGACGGCGTTCTATGCCTCCGACCCCAACCTGGGGCGCATCCTGGCGGCCATCGGCTATGCGGGTATCGACGATCTCGACATCCAGGCGCTCAAGCTGTGGCTGGGCGATGTGCGGGTTGCCAGCCAGGGCGGGCGCGACCCGGCCTACCGCGAAGAAGACGGCCAGCGCGTCATGGCCGGGCAGGACATCACCGTGCGCGTGTCCCTGGGCCGGGGCGATGCCTGTGAAACGGTCTATACGTGTGATTTCTCACATGAATACGTCAGCATCAATGCCGACTACCGATCCTGAACACAAAACCCGCTGAACACGTAGCCCACGGGCCACCCGGCAACCCGCTCCAGACAAGGACACCCATGACGACCCCATCTGCTCCCATCACACTCCGGGCCCTGGCGGCCGCCGATTTCGACCGCTGGCTCGAGCTCTGGAAGGGCTACCAGCAGTTCTACCATGTCAGCCTGCCCGACGAAGCCACCCAGACCACTTTCAGGCGTTTTCTGGACGACACCGAACCCATGCATTGCACGCTGGCGGTCCGCGGCCAGGCCGTGATCGGTATGGTCCACTACATCGAGCACCGCAGCTGCTGGACACCCGGCGACTACTGCTACCTGCAGGATCTGTACGTGGATCCGTCCGCTCGCGGGCAGGGGGCGGGGCGCCTGCTCATCGAGCACGTCTACGAGCACGCCCGCGCGCTGGGGTGCAGCCGCGTCTACTGGCTCACACAGGAAAACAACACCACGGCCCGTGCGCTATACGACCAAGTGGCCGACAACCCCGGTTTCATCCAGTACCGCAAGGCCCTGTAGGTGGCGTCCGAACGCTGGTGTCTCGGCCGTAATTGCCTCTCTTCCAGTTTGACGATAAAATGCAGGGCTTGGCCAATTTTTCGTTGGCCCCTATTGGCATTTCATTTTTCAGGAACCCCCATGTACGCGGTCATAAAAACCGGTGGCAAGCAATATCGTGTATGCCCCGGCCAAAAACTCAAGATCGAACAGATACCGGCTGACATTGGGCAAGAAATCTCGCTTGACCAGGTGTTGTCGGTTGGCGAGGGCGACAGCCTCAGGCTGGGCACGCCCTTGGTCGAAGGCGCCGCGGTCAAGGCAACCGTTCTTGCACAAGGCCGCCACGACAAGATCAAGGTCTTCAAGATGCGCAGGCGCAAGCACTATCGCAAAACCCAGGGCCATCGTCAGAATTACACCGAAATCCGCATCGACACGGTCGCGGCCTGATCGGTTACCAGGAGTCCATCATGGCACACAAAAAAGGCGGCGGCTCTACACGCAATGGCCGCGATTCACAATCGAAGCGCCTGGGCGTCAAGGTCTACGGCGGCCAGCAGATCTCGGCGGGCGGTATCATCGTGCGCCAGCGCGGCACACAATTCC
>NZ_JBAYTI010000035.1:0-30047 GCF_041675725.1 Castellaniella sp.
CATGTCCACGCCGTCCACATCGAACCACTTGCGCGCGATGCTGGCCCCCACGTCGGGCTTGTTCTGGTGGTCGGCGGAAATCACGTCCACCTTCAGGTTGGAACCCGTGGCCTCGAGATAATCGGCCACCGCCATGCGGGCCGCCAGAACCGACCCGGGCCCGGCAATTTCCACGTAGGGGCCGGACATGTCGTTCATGACCCCGATGCGCACGACGTCGTCGGACACCTGGGCCCCTGCCGGGGCGACTGCCAATAGGCCCGCCGCGGCCAACAAAGAAGCAAGCAAAGTTTGTTTCATGGTTTGTCTCCTGTGAGAGTATTGATTTCGGCCCGTGCTTCGGTCCGTGCGCCCCCCATTGGGGGGCTCAGTGATCGCCATAGACGGGCACTCGTTTTTCGGCAAAGGCGCGAATGCCTTCATCTGCATCCCGCGTTTGCAGTACGGCGGCAAATTCGCGGGTTTCCAGAGCCAGATCTTCTGCCAGCGCCGTGTAGCGCGGATGGCGCAAGAGCCGCGTGCAAGCCCGCACGGCCCTGGGCGCCCGGGCGGCAATGGTCTGGGCCATGTCCAGGGCGCGCTCGAGCAGGGTCTCGGGTGTCGTGATTTCACTGATGAGCCCCGCCTGCAAGGCCCGTTCGGCATCGATGCTGCGGCCGGTCAGGATCATTTCCGCCGCCAGGGCGGATGGAATCGTGCGCGGCAGGCGCGTGCAGCCGCCCCCGCCCGCCAATACGCCCACGGTGATCTCCGGCAGGCCAAAACGCGCATTGGATGACGCGATGCGCAAGTCGCAGGCCAGCGCCAGTTCGAGCCCGCCCCCCAGGGCGACGCCGTTGATGGCCGCCAGCAACGGCTTGCTGGTTACGGAACGGTGCGTCACGCCACAAAACTGGGGATCGTACGTGCCGGCCGCCATGCTGCTGCGCAGGTGTGGCAGCAATTCGATGATGTCGGCGCCCGCGCAGAATGCCTTGTCACCTGCGCCAGTCAGGACGATGCAGCGGACCTGGTCGTCACGCTCCAGCGTATTCAGGCACTCGGCCATCCGGTCGCTGGTCGCCGGATCGATGGCATTGTGCTTGTGGACGCGTGAGAGGGTGAGTACGCCCACCCCCTGCACGGGATAAGAAATCAGGACAGTGGCAGCCATGTCTCGGTTCACCTGGTTTTTTGGAAATGGTAGCATAACCGTACGGTCGACCGTATGATACTATTTAACCGGACGGTCGACCGTACGTAATTCATAGGAAGGATTATGCAAGCCGAAGAACACGAAGTCAATGAACGCGCCTACCGACGCTTGCTGGACGAGCTCTTCGAGGCCCGGCAGGCCGCCTGGATGGGTGGCAGCGACGCCACTCGCAAGAAGCACCTGAAACGGCACCGTATCCTGGTGCGCGACCGCATCGAGCTGCTGCTGGACGAGGGCTCGCCCTTTCTGGAACTGGGCGAACTCGCGGGCGAAGGCATGTACAAGGGGGTGGGCCCGGGTGCCGGCCTGGTCACGGGGATCGGCCTGGTTCAGCAAAAGGCCTGCATGATCATCGCCAACGACCCCACCGTCAAGGGCGGAACCTACTTCGGCATGACCGTAAAAAAACATGTACGAGCGCAGCAATTCGCCCTGCAGCACCGCCTGCCCTGCGTCACCCTGGTCGACAGCGGCGGCGCCTTCCTGCCCGACCAGGCCAACATATTTCCGGACGACAACCACTTCGGGGCCATGTTCAGATACCAGGTCGAAATGTCCTCGCAGGGCATCGCGCAAATTGCCGTGGTGCTGGGTGCCTGCACGGCCGGCGGCGCCTATATTCCGGCGCTGTGCGATGAAGTCGTGATCGTGCGCGGCAAGGGGTTCATGTACCTGGGCGGCCCCCAGCTGGTGCAGGCGGCCACCGGCGAGATCGTGGACGCCGAACATCTGGGCGGCGCCGAGATGCACAGCCGCCTGAGCGGCGTCACCGATCACCTGGCCGAAGACGATGGCCATGCCATCGCCATTGCCCGGCAGCTCGTCCAGGAATTACCCCCCATGGCCGCACCCCTGCGGGACCGGATACAGGCCCAGCCACCCGCGCGCCCGGTTACGGACATCTACCGGCTCATCAGCCCCAATTCCAAGATTCCCACCCCCACCCGCGAAGTACTCAAGTGCCTGCTGGACGCGGGCGAGATGACCGAATTCAAGAGCGAGTTTGGCGATACCCTGATCACCGGCTTCGCGCGCATGGGCGGATGGCGCGTCGGGGTATTGGCCAACGCCGGCGTGCTGTTCACCGAAAGCGCGATCAAGGCGACACACTTCATCGACCTGTGCTGCAAGCGGGATATCCCTCTGCTGTTTCTGGCCGACGTATCGGGCTTCATGGTCGGGCGCAATGCAGAAGAAGGCGGTATCGCCAAGGCGGGGGCGCGCTTCATCACGGCCATGAGCTCGGCCCGGGTACCGAAGTTCACGATCATCACGGGCGGCTCCTACGGCGCGGGCTATCTCGCCATGTGCGGTCGGGCGTTTCGTCCCAATGCCATGTTCATGTGGCCCAATGGCCGCTCCGCCATCATGGGGCCCGACCAGGCGGCCACAACCCTTGCCCTGGTGAAGCGCCACAACATCGAAGCGCAGGGACTGAGCTGGAGCCCGGAAGAGGAAGAGGCATTCAAGGCGCCCATCCGCGAGCAATATGAAACCTTTGCCGCTGCGCGCAATTTTGCGCGCCACTTATGGGTAGATGGCATCCTCGACCCGGCAGAAACCCGGGAAACGCTGACGCTGCTGCTCGACCTGGCGGCCCGCGTTCCCTCCGAGCCGACCCAATTCGGCGTCTTTCGCATGTAATCAAAGCCATGTACAAAAAAATTCTGATTGCCAACCGGGGCGAGGTCGCCTGCCGCATCGCCCGCACCCTGCGACGCATGGGTATCGCAGCGGCCACCGTGCACTCCAGCGACGACGCGCAGGCTCTGCACGTACGGGAAATCGGCGAGTCGATATGGATCGGCCAGGGTCCGGCCAGGGACAGCTACCTGAACATCGAAGCCATTCTGCAGGCCGCCCGGGCGACGGGCGCCGATGCCATCCACCCGGGCTTCGGTTTTCTGTCCGAAAATCCGCAGCTGGCGGCCCGGTGCGCAGAATTGGGCATTGCCTTCATCGGGCCCAGCCCCGAAACGCTCGAGCTGTTCGGCGACAAGGCCGCGTCCAAGGCGCTGGCCCATGAACTGGGCATCCCCATCGCCGCCGGGCTGCTCGAAGCCTCCGACGACGTCGCCCACGTGATGCGCGGCATGAAGGCGCTGCCCATGCCATGTGTGGTCAAGGCCGTGGCGGGCGGCGGGGGCAAAGGCATGCGCGTGATCCGCAGCCTGGACGCGGCGCAGAACGCGATCGAAGCCGCTATCCGCGAGGGCCGGTCCTCTTTTGGAGACGGCCGCGTCCTCATCGAGCGCTATCTGGATCGGCCGCGACACATCGAGGTGCAGATTCTCGGCGACGGTCAGGGCAATGTGGTGCACCTGTATGATCGCGAGTGTTCATTGCAGCGCCGCCACCAGAAGGTGGTAGAAGAAGCGCCGGTGTGCAGTCTTTCCAACGCGGCGCGCGAACAACTCTGGGCCCATGCCGTCGCGCTGGGCCAGAAGGTCCGCTACCGGGGGCTGGGAACGGTCGAATTCGCCGTGACTCAAGAGGCCGCGGTGTTCCTGGAAGTCAATCCTCGCCTGCAGGTGGAACACCCCGTCACGGAAGGCATTCTCGGGCTGGATCTGATCGAGTTGCAGATCCGGACCGTCGCCAGCGGTGCGCTGGCCATTTCCCAATCTGAAGTGCCAAACCCGAGCGGCCACGCCATCCAGGCGCGCCTGTATGCAGAAGATCCCGAGCAGGGTTTCATGCCGTCGACCGGGCTGATTCAGGTGTTCCGGGTCGGTTCCGGGGTGCGCGTCGACAGCGGCATCGCTTCGGGCTCCGTGATCAGCCCGCATTACGACCCCATGATCGCCAAGCTGATCGCCCACGAGGCATCACGCGAACAGGCGCTGCAGCGGCTGCGGGAAGCCTTGTCGACGACCGCGGTGCTGGGCGTGACCAGCAACCGGGCCTTTCTGCTGGAATTGCTGGACACCCAGGCCGTGCGCGACAACCACGTCGATACCGAGACCATCGATCGATGGCTCGCGGCCCAGTCTGGCGCAGAACCGTCCATACCGTACATCGCGGCATTGATGGCAGTCTGGCGGCGCCGCCAGCGGCTGGCCGGCCCGGGCACCGGCGCCTGGCAGGACGGCGGGCTGACGGGTTGGCGCCTGCAGCGCCAGCCCGACGCCCTCCCGCCGGGATCCGTCACGCACCGCTACCGGGTATCGGCAGGCAAGCGAAACTGGCTGGTGGGCTTTGGCCCCACGACGCCGGAAGGCGGCTGGCCCGTGCGGGTGGACGACGACGTGCTGACCCTCCATCTGCACGAAGTGCACGAAGATGGCCATTGCCTGTTGTCCTGTGGTGAGCGCACGATACGCATGACGGCCTTCAGCCTCGAAAACCGGGCATGGGCGGACACGGCAGACGCCACGCTGACCCTTGACATCGACCCCCTGCATTCGGCACGATCCAAGGCAGGCAGCGAGAAGGCCGGTACGGTGCTGGCCCCCATCATGGGCACCCTGATCGCCGTGCACGTGAAAGTCGGCCAGCCGGTTGCCGCCGGAGAGCGCCTGGCCACGCTCGAGTCCATGAAAATGGAAATGCCGATCCTGGCCTCCGCGACCGGCGACGTCGAGTGGATCGGCTGCAGCGTCGGCGCCAAGGTCGAGCGCAACCAGGCGCTGTTTCGCGTCGCAGACGTCATTTGACGAAGAGGCCCCCCATGAACTTACCGAAGCGCATCGAAATCCACGAGGAAGGCCCCCGAGAGGGGTTCCAGATCGAGAAACCCGGCTTCAGCCTGCAAGACCGTGCGAGCCTGGTCGAGGCACTGGCCGCGACGGGCCTTGCGCAAATCCAGGTCGCCTCTTTCGTGAACCCGGTCAAGGTTCCGCAAATGGCCGATGCCGCGCAGTTATTCCAGGCCATCCACAAACGGCCCGGAGTCCGCTATACCGCCTTGTGGCTCAATGAAAAAGGGTTTCGGCGGGCCGCGTCCGTGGCCGAAGTCGACCTCGAGGGCGTTCTGTATTTTTATGCATCAGACGCCTTCTGCCAACGCAACAACAACAGCTCGGCGCAAGAACACGCGCGCGCGCAGGCCCAGTGGGTACAGTTATACCGCGACTTCGGCCTGACCGTGCACAAGGCCTACCTGATGACGGCATTCGGCTGCAACTTCGAAGGCGAGATTTCCCTGGAGCAGTTGCGCAAGGCGCTGACGGATATTGCCGCGCTGCAAGATGAAACCGGTATCGCCCTGAAAGAAGTCTACCTGGCCGATACGGTGGGCTGGGCCAACCCGAACGCCATACGCGAGCGGGTCGATCTGACCCGCCACATTTTCCCACAGGCGCGGATCGGCCTGCACCTGCATGACACCCGGGGGATCGGCATGGCCAATGCCTATGCGGCCCTGCAGGAACAGGTCGACCTGTTCGACGCCTCGGTCGCCGGGCTGGGCGGCTGCCCGTTCAGCGGCCACGCGCACGGGGGGGCCGCGGGCAACATCTGTACCGAAGATCTCGTCTTCCTGTGCCACGAGCTCGGTATCGAAACAGGGGTGGCGCTCGATCCCCTGATCGAGGCGGCCCGGCTGGCCGAGCGCATCATCGGCCGGCGCCTCGACGGGAAAATCATGCACAGTGGCAGTCTGGAGAAATTTCGATAAAAGGATAGACTCATGAGCACCCCGCCTTCCTCTGCACGACTGGATCTGACCGACCTGTTTCGCAAGCGGGTGCGCATGCACCCCGACGCGCCTGCCCTGAGCCAGCAGGCGCAAACGCTCACCTATCGAGCACTGGACGCACAGGTGCGGCGGTGGGCCGAACTGCTGCATGCACGCGGGCTGCGCCATGGCGATCGCATCGTGATCTGGTCCGAGAACCGCACCGAATACATCGAGATCCAGCTGGCCTGCGCCCGCCTGGGCCTGCTGCTGGCCTGTCTCAACTGGCGCCTGCACGAATCCGAGCAGCGGCATTGCATCCGGCTCGTACAGCCGGCCCTGGCGATCGTATCGGGCCGGTACCGGCAAGCCCTGGCCGCACTGGATCATGGCGTGCCCGACGTCCTCGACCTGGACGCCGCGCCCGATTTCCCGGCGGGCACCACCCACGAAACGGCCGAGGCCGCCGACCCCGAGGACGGCTTCCTGATCCTGTACACGAGCGGCACCACGGGCCTGCCGAAGGGGGCCGTCATCAGCCAGCGGGCCAGCACGGCCCGCGCCATGGCATTTGCAGCCGACTACGGCATGACCCAGGCAGACGGCTTCATCGCCTGGTCGCCGCTGTTTCACATGGCCGCCACCGATCACGCCCTGGCCACCCTGCTGCTGGGCGGCCACGTCATCGTGCAGGATGGCTTCTCGGCTGCGGATATCCACGCCGTCCTCACCCGCGAGCGCATCGGCTGGCTGATGCTGATGCCGGGCGTCATCGAACCCATGATCGCCGCGCTGCAGGCTTCGACCACGCCGCTGTGCGGCGTGCGCATGGCCGGCGCCATGGCCGATCTGGTGCCCCGGCACCAGCTGGCCGAACTGACCCGCCTGCTGGGCGCACCGTACGTGAACACATTCGGATCCACCGAGACCGGGCTGGCCCCCGCATCGGGCGCGCTGCTGGCCATCGGAGAGGCGCCAGAATCACTACCCAAACGCGAATCCGGCTGGTGCACCGTGCGCCTGACAGACAGCCGCGGGCAAGCCGTGCCCGCGGGCGTACCGGGCGACATGCGGGTGCGCGGGCCGGGGCTCTTTTCCGGCTATTGGGCCGATGGCCGCGTCGATGCGACCGAACTCGCCAGCGGATGGTTCAACATGGGCGACATGTTCGTGCGCCGGGCCGACGGTGCGCTCGAGTTCGTCGACCGCAGCAAGTACCTGATCAAGTCGGGCGGCGAAAATATCTACCCGGCCGAAATCGAACGGGTCCTGCTGACCCACCCCCAAGTACAGGAAGCGGTGGTCGTGCGCCGGAAAGACGATCAATGGGGCGAGGTGCCGGTCGCTTTCGTCGCGGTCAGCCATGCCGACGTATCGCCCGAAGATCTGGCCGCCTTGTGCCGCCAACACCTTGCGGGCTACAAAATCCCCAAGGACATCCGCATCGTGCCCAACAGTGTCCTGCCACGCAGCAGCACCGGCAAGGTCCAGAAGAAGCTCGTCGAAGAGCAGCTGCTCCGGCCATAAGCCATAAGCCATGGGCCGTCAGGCCTGGAGCATGCGCTCGACCATCCGCTGGTAGAGATAGGTCAGCCGTTTGGGCGTGACCCCGCCATCCGGGCGATACCAATTGCTCACGCCCGTCAGCAAGGCCAATATGGCCTTGCCGGTAATGGCCGGGTTTTCGATCTTCCACAACCCTTCTTTTTTGCCGCGCGCCAGAATGGCGCGCAAATGCCTTTCGTATTGACGGCGCTTTTCGATCACGCGCGCATATTGCTCTTTGGAGAGGCTGCGCAATTCCATATTGCCGATGAAGACCTCTTCTCTGCGCGCGGTGTGCCACTCGATGTGAAAGTGCACGAACTGGCGCAGGGCTTCCTGCGTGTCGGTGACCTGGGCCATGTGCGCGTCGAAGTCGAGCAACAGCTCGGTCATGATTTCATCGAGCAAGGCCCCCAGGAATTCCTGCTTCTGCGGGATATAGTTGTGCAGGGAGCCCACCCGCAAACCCACGTCGGCCGCCAGCGCCCTGAGGCTCATGGCCTCGTAGCCATAGCGATAGATTCGCTGGATTGCCGCCTTGCGGATCGCTTGCTTGGTATCGGAACCACTGACTCCGACAGGTCTGGCCATTCGTTCAGGTCCTTTTCTTTCAATCAATGGCAGGTTCGGCCAGCTGCCTCGGCCCCCGATACATGACACGGGCCCGTTCCAGCATGAATTCGATCAATGTGGATATGGAGCGCGTGTGGTAGCGGTTGGGCATATATAACATATAGATGCGTGTCCCGAAGATGCTGAGCTGCCATTCATCCAGCGTCGTCACGGCCTGGCCCTGCCGGATATCGTCCTCGATCACGTAGTCGGGCACGATGCCCACCCCCAGCCCCGCGCGAATGGCCTGGTGCAGAAACTGAAAATTCTGGGACACCAGCGTGGGTTCGAGCATGATGACCTTGCGCTCTTCGCCCTGGTAGGCCGACAGGCGCAACTGCCGGCCCGATACGCTGGCGGTGACCAGCGGATACGCCTGCAGGCCATCCAGGCTGGCCGGCATGCCATGCGCCCGGGCGTACTCGACCGATGCGCAGGCCACGTAGCGTACCGGCGCGATGAACCGCGCCACCAGGTTGTCCGGAGGATTCGAGATGACGCGGATGGAGACGTCGACCTCTTCGCGCAACATGTCGGTGACCAGGTTCTCGAACACCACGTCGAGTACGATACCGGGATACTGCCGCTTGAAGTCGATCAGCCAGCTGCCCAGGACATCCTGGCCAAAACCGCTGGGCACGCTGAGACGCACGCGCCCCCGCAGCAGCTGGCCCAGCTCGCACACGGATTCGCGCGCGCCCGCCACTTCGTTGCGGATGTTGCAGCCGTGTTCATACAGCCGCAGGCCGACTTCAGTGGCTTCGAAACTGCGCGTGGTGCGGCGCACGAGCTGCTGACCCAAGGCCTGCTCCATGCGCTTGAGGTGGTAGCTGACGTTGGCGCGGGTCATTTTCAGGCGGCGCGCGGCGGCGCTGAGGCTGCCGGCATCGAGGATTTCGACCAAAAAAATGAGTGCCTGTGCGTCCAACGAAACTGACCGAATTAGCGTCAAGTATTATTTGACAGTGTGTCAATTATAGCTGTGATTGTAAAATTTCGGATGCACTGACAAAATAAGCCTCACATAGGATGCCCGGCATCCGTTCCAACGATGAAGGCCCTTGAACATGCACACAGCAAACGCGCGCCCCGACCTCGTGTCCTGGCAGGCCGAAGGCCCTGTCCTGGTCGTGACGCTGAACCACCCCCCCGTCAACGCCCTGAATGCAGCCGTACGCGCTGGCCTGCTCGAGGCCATCGACACGGCCGAAACCCGGCCCGATATCCAGGCGCTGGTGCTGGTAGGCGCCGGGAAAAACTTCATCGCCGGCGCGGACATCCGTGAATTCGGCCAGCCGCCGCGCCCGCCCGCCCTGCCCGACGTCTGCCTGCGCATCGAGTCCTGCAGCAAACTCGTCGTCGCGGCGATTCGCGGCGCGGCATTGGGGGGCGGCCTCGAAATCGCCATGGCGGCGCATTACAGAATCGCCCACACCGACGCCCGGCTGGGCCTGCCAGAGGTCAACCTCGGGCTGCTGCCTGGGGCTGGCGGCACCCAGCGGGCCCCCCGCCTGATCGGCACAGCGGCCGCACTGGACCTGATTCTGTCAGGCAAGCCAATGACTGGCGCGGCCGCGTGCGCAGCCGGCCTGATCGATCGCACCAGCACAGACGACGACATGCGCCGGGCAGGCACCGGATACGCACAAGAACTGCTCAAGGCGGGCCGGCCGCTGCAAAGAACCCGCGAACGCCCTATTCCGACCCCCATCGAGCAGACAGAAAAGGCCCTGTCCGAGGCGCGTGCGCAACTGGCCCAAAAATACCGCGGCCTGCACTCGCCAGCGCGCATCATCGATGCCATCGAAGCCAGTGCCGGCCTGCCATTCGAGGCAGGCCTGCTGAAAGAGCGGGCGTTCTTTCTCGAATGCCTGGAAACCCCGCAGCGCAAGGCCTTGGTGCATGCGTTCTTTGCCGAAAGAAAAGCCGCCCGGCCACCAGGCCTGCGCGAAGCGACGCCCAGGCCCGTCGATCATGTTGGCGTCGTGGGCGGCGGCACCATGGGCTCCGGGATCACCGTGGCCCTGCTCAGGGCGGGCCTGGCCGTCACCCTGATCGAGCAGGACGAAGCCAGCCTCCAGCGCGGACACGACCGGGTACGCGGCCTGCTCGACGCCCAGGTCGACAGCCGGCGCATTCGCCCCGAGACGCGTGACCAGCTATTGCAGCAATTGCGCACCTCCACGGCCTATGAGGCCCTTGCCAAGGCCGACCTGGTGATCGAAGCCGTGTACGAAGACATGGCCGCCAAGCAGGCCGTCTTCTCCGCCCTGGACCGGGTCTGCCGCCCAGGGGCCCTGTTGGCCAGCAACACCTCGTACCTGGACCTGGACGCCCTGGCGGCCACCGTGTCCAGGCCAGGCGACGTCGTGGGCCTGCATTTTTTCTCACCGGCGCACGTCATGAGGCTGCTCGAGGTCGTCGTGCCCACCGGGGCCGCCGATGACGCGGTCTCCACCGCCTTCGCGCTGGCGCGCCGGCTTGGCAAGACGGCTGTACGCGCCGGGGTGTGCGACGGCTTCATCGGCAACCGTATCCTGCGCGCCTGCCGCCAGGCGGCCGACTATCTCCTCGCGGATGGGGCCTCCCCCTATGAGATCGATGCCGCCCTGTACCAATTTGGCTACCCCATGGGCCCGTTTCGCATGTCCGATCTGGCGGGCGGCGACATCGGCTGGGCCACCCGCAAACGGATGGCCCCCCACCGAGACCCACAGCTGCGCTACGTGCCCATCGCCGACCAGCTCTGCGAGCGCGGCTGGTTCGGCCAAAAGACCGGGCGGGGCTGGTACCGTTACGCAGAGGGCAGCCGGGCGGGCTCGGAAGACCCGGACGTACTCGCGATCGTGGACGAAGAACGCCGCAAGGCGGGGTGGGCGACCCGCACATTCAGCGAGGACGACATCGTGCGCCGCTACCTGGCCGCCATGGTGAACGAGAGTGCCCGCGTCGTCAGCGAAGGGATCGCATCGCGCCCACTGGACGTGGACGTCGTCCTGCTGCTCGGCTACGGCTTCCCCCGCTACCGGGGCGGTCCCCTGCATTATGCCGACCAGGTCGGCGCCGCCCGTATACTGGCCGATATCCACGCCTTTGCCGCGGACGACCCGGCATTCTGGCAGCCGGCGCCCCTGCTCGTCTCGCTGGCCGAGCGCGGCGCCTGCTTTGCCGAGCTGAACGAAACACCGCCCCACGAGACCCACTGACCACCGAGGACACCATGGATCTGAACTTCACGCCCGAGGAAACGCAGTTTCGCGATCAGGTACGGGCATTCCTGGCCGCCGAGCTGCCTGCGACGCTGTCCGACAAAGTCGCCAAAGGCAAGCACCTGAGCAAACAGGATCTGCAAACCTGGCATGACATCCTGAACGCCCGGGGCTGGCTGGCCAGCCACTGGCCCGTCGAGTACGGCGGAACGGGCTGGAACCCCATAGAGCGGTTCATTTTCGAAAACGAATGCGCGCTGGCCAACGCCCCTCGCACGATTCCCTTCGGCGTCAACATGCTCGGGCCCGTGCTGATCCGCTACGGTACCGAGGCGCAGAAACGCCATTGGCTGCCACGCATCCTCGATGGCTCCGACTGGTGGTGCCAGGGCTATTCGGAACCCGGCGCCGGGTCCGACCTGGCGGCCCTGCAGTGCCGCGCCGTGCGCGATGGCGACCATTATGTGGTCAATGGCCAGAAGACGTGGACGACGCTGGGGCAATACGCCAACATGATCTTCTGCCTGGTGCGCACCGATCCCACAGCCAAAAAACAATCCGGGATCAGTTTCCTGCTCATCGACATGAACTCGCCGGGCGTCGAGGTACGGCCCATCATTACGCTGGATGGCGCCCATGAGGTGAATGAGGTCTTTTTCACCGACGTGCGCGTGCCAGCCGAGAACCTGGTCGGCGAGGAAAACCAAGGCTGGACCTACGCAAAATACCTGCTCACCTACGAGCGCACAAACATCGCCGGGACAGGCTACTCGATGGTCGCCTTCGAGCGCCTGCGGAAATATGCCGGCAAGGCGCTGAAGAACGGCCGGCCGCTGGATCAGGACCCGCTGTTTTCCGCGCGCATGGCCCGCGTCGCCATCGATCTCGAAAACATGAAACTCACCAACCTGCGCGTCATCGCGGCGGTGGCCGGCGGCGGCGCCCCTGGCATGGAAAGCTCGATCCTGAAAATCTGCGGTACCCGCATCCGCCAGGAAATCACTTCGCTCATGCGTCGCGCCATGGGCCCCTATGCGCAACCTTTCATTGCCGACGCACTGCAATCCGATGCGCAAGCCGAACCAGTCGGGCCTGCCGAGGCGGCACCGGTGTCCGTGCAATACTTCAACAACAGGAAGCTCTCCATCTACGGGGGGTCCAATGAAATCCAGCGCAACATCATCGCCAAGATGACCCTGGGCCTGTAGAGGATATCCAGACCATGAATTTCGAACTCACCGAAGACCGCCGGATGCTGGCCGACTCCCTGGGCCGCTATCTTCGCGAACAATACACCTTCGAAACACGCCAGCAGATTGCCGCCTCCGCGCAAGGCTACAGCCGCCAGCACTGGCAGGCGCTGGCAGAGCTCGGCGTCATCGGCGCCCTGTTCTCCGATGCCCACGGCGGTTATGGCGGCAGCGGCTTCGACCTGGCCGTCGTGTTCGAAGAACTTGGCCGCGCACTGGTCGTCGAACCTTTTCTGCCCACGGTCCTGGCCGGGCGTCTGTTGGCCGAAGCCGGCGCACCCGCCCACCTGGCTCTGGTCAACCGGCTGATCGAAGGCCAAGAAATCGTGGCGTTCGCCCACGGCGAACCACAGGCCCCCCTGGATGCCGTGCACGTCTGCACACGCGCCACACGAGCCGGCGAACACTGGGTCCTGACAGGCCAGAAAGCGGTCGTCTGGCATGCCGAAGCTGCCTCGGCCTTCGTCATCAGTGCCCGCACCTGTGGGCAACCCGAGGACCACGGCGGCCTGTCCCTGTTTCTGGTACCCGCCGATGCCGCCGGGCTGTCGATGCGCGGCTATCCCCTGATCGACGGGGGCCGCGCTGCCGAGCTCTCGTTCGACCAGGTCCGTCTGCGATCCGATGCCTTGCTCGGCCGTGCGGGGGGTGCCTGGCCCGCCATCGAACGCGCGCTCGGGGCAGGCCTCGTGGCCCTGTGTGCCGAAGCGCTCGGCGCCATGGACACCACGCGCCAGATGACGCTCGACTACCTGCGCCAGCGGCAGCAATTCGGGCAACCGCTCGGGCGCTTCCAGGCCTTGCAGCATCGCATGGTCGAGCTGCTCCTGGAAATCGAGCAGGCTCGTTCCGCAGTCATCCGTGCCGCGGCGGCGCTCGACGACGAAGACGCCCAGGCGCGCGAGCAGGCGCTGTCCATGGCCAAATACACGATCGGCCAGGCTGGCTGCCTGGTGGCCGAAGAGGCCATCCAGCTGCACGGCGGCATCGGCATGACCTGGGAGCTCCCCCTGTCGCACTACGCCAAACGGCTGATCATGATCGATCACCAGCTCGGCGATGCCGACTTCCACCTGCAGCGCTATATCGACCTGACGCGCACTCCGGCCACCCCCTGAAGCGGCCCCGAAGCGGGCGGCAAGCCGCAGGCGGCCGGATGGCGGTATCATGGGGCCTCATGGGGCCGTCCGCCAGCCGCCGTAGGGCTTGGCTTGTGTACGGGGGCGTGCGGCATCGGGCCCAAAGGCACGAAAGACAGGCGGCAGGCCGTTCAAGACCAAGGAGTCCTCGATGCACATACTGATTATCGGCGCCGCCGGCATGATAGGCCGCAAGCTGACCGAGCAGCTGGTGGCCCAGGGGCGGCTGGGCCCGACAGCAATCGAGCGTCTGACCCTCGCCGATATCGTGGTCCCCCAGCCACCTGCGGGCTTTGCCGGCGCGGCAGAGTGCGTGGCAGCCGATCTCTCCCAGCCCGCAACGGCCAGCCAGCTGCTGTCCGGGCGCCCCGACGTCGTTTTTCATCTGGCCGCCATCGTCTCGGGCGAAGCCGAGGCGCACTTCGAGAAGGGATACGCCATCAACCTGGATGGCACGCGCCACCTGCTCGAAGCCATCCGCCTGGCGCATGCCCAAGACGCCTATCGGCCCCGGCTGATCTTTACATCGTCCATTGCCGTCTTTGGCGCCCCATTCCCAGATGCCATCGACGACGAATTCCTCACGGCCCCCCTTACCAGCTATGGCACACAAAAGGCCGTGGCCGAGCTGCTGCTGTCGGACTACACCCGCAAGGGGTTCCTCGACGGCATCGGCATCCGCTTGCCGACTATCTGCATCCGGCCCGGCAAGCCCAACCTGGCCGCATCCGGTTTCTTCTCGAATATCCTGCGCGAACCCCTCGTCGGGCAGGAAGCCGTACTGCCAGTCTCGCGCGATCTACGCCACTGGTTCGCCAGCCCCCGCACCGCCGTCGGTTTCCTGCTGCATGCCGGGGCGCTGGACCTGGCCCGGATCGGGCCGCGGCGCTGCCTGAACATGCCAGGCCTGAGCGCCACGGTGGGCGATGAAATCGAAGCCCTGAAGCGGGTCGCCGGCGAACAGGCGGTCAAGCTGATTCGCTGCGAACCCGATGAAACCATCATTCGCATCGTCAGCGGCTGGGCCCAGAATTTCCAGCCGCAACGGGCCTTGGCGCTCGGCTTCAAGGCCGATGCCTCTTTCGACGACATCATCCGCAGCCACATCGACGATGAGCTCGGCGGCCATATCGGGCCATAGCCATGTTGCTCGGATGCATCGCAGACGACTTCACAGGGGCCAGCGATCTGGCCAATACGCTGGCCAAGGGGGGGATGACGACCACGCAATTTTCAGGCATCCCCCAAACAGCGGCCGCACCCGATTGCGAAGCGGGCGTGGTGGCGCTGAAGACACGCTCGATACCGGCCGGCGAGGCCGTCCGGCAATCACTCCAGGCCTTGCAATGGCTGCGCGAACAGGGCTGCCGGCAGTTCTTCTTCAAATACTGCTCCACCTTCGATTCCACGCCGCACGGCAACATCGGGCCCGTAGCCGAAGCGCTGCTGGACGCCACAGACGCCGGCAGCGCCATCGTCTGCCCCGCCTTTCCCGCCACCGGACGCGTACTGTGCCTGGGGCATCTTTTCGTCGACGGGCGGCTGCTCAGCGAATCCGGCATGGCGCATCATCCCCTGAACCCGATGACGGACCCGGACATCGTCCGTTGGCTGGGCCGCCAGACGGTGCTGGGGGTCGGCCAGGTGCCTTACTCGGTGGTCAGGCAGGGCCCCGAAGCCGTGGCCAAGGCCATGCAGGCCGAAGCCGAAGCCGGCCGGCCGCTGATCGTCGCCGACGCGCTATCGGATGCCGACCTGTATGTGCTGGGCCAGGCCATCGCCGGCCAACGGCTGGTCACCGGCGGCTCGGGCATCGCCCTGGGCCTGCCCGCCAACTTCCGGCAGGCCGGCCTGCTGGCCGATCGGCAGGCCGATGTCGCCCCGCTGGACGGGCCGAGCGCGGTCCTGTCGGGATCGTGTTCAGAGGCCTCCAACGGGCAGATTCAACACCATCTGGCGTCCCATCCGGGGCTGTTCCTGGATTCCGATGCCTTGATGCGCGGCGAGATTTCACCCGAGCAGGCGTGCGGCTTCGTGCTGGCCCACCTGGGGCAACAGCCGGCCGTCTATTCGACCGCCCCGCCCAGCCAGGTCGCCGCTGCCCAAAGCCGCTACGGTCGGGACGCCCTGGCGGCCCGCATCGAGCATTTCTTTGGCGCCCTCGCCAAACGGCTGGTCGAGGCAGGCGTCCGACGGCTGGCCATCGGCGGCGGTGAAACCTCCGGGGCCGTGGTCACCGCACTGGGGCTACAGGCGTTGCGCGTCGGGCGCGAGATCGATCCGGGGGTCCCGATACTGGCCAGTGAACACCCCACCGCGCTGCGGCTTGCCCTCAAGAGCGGCAATTTCGGGTCGACGGATTTCTACGAAAAAGCCCTAAGGGCCATGTCATCATGAGCACGACCGAACCCCCCTCGCCTTTTCACGTCGCCGTCATCGGCCTGGGGTCCATGGGCATGGGGGCCGCGCGATCCTGTCTTCGGGCCGGGCTGGCCACTTACGGCATCGACGTGCGCCAAGAGGCCCTCGATGCACTCAGCCAAGCCGGCGCCACGGCCGTGGGCACCGATGGGCGCGCCTTCGCCAGCCGGCTGGATGCGGTACTGCTGCTGCCGGTCAACGCGGCGCAATGCCGTAGCGCGCTGTTCGGCCCGCTCGGCATCGCGCCCCACCTCAGGCCCGGCACCCCGGTCATGGTCTCGGCGACCCAATCCGCCGCCGACGCCTGCCGCCTGAACGATGCGCTCAAAGCCCTTGACCTGCCCATGCTGGATGCGCCCGTGTCCGGCGGATCCATCCGCGCGGCCGAAGGCCGCATCACTGTGATGGCATCCGGCGCCAGCAGCACACTGGCCCGGCTGCGCCCCTTGCTGGACGCCATTGCGGCCCGGGTATTCGAGATCGGCCCGGACATCGGCCAAGGGTCCACCGTCAAGATCATTCATCAGCTGCTCGCCGGGGTGCACATCGCCGCGGCAGCCGAATCCATGGCGCTGGCCAGCCGGGCGGGCATTCCGCTGCAGACGCTCTACGATGTGGTCACCAGCGCCGCGGGCAATTCGTGGATGTTCGAAAACCGTATGCCGCACGTATTAAAGGGCGATTACACCCCCCATTCCAGCGTGGACATCTTCGTCAAGGATCTCGGGCTGGTACTCGATACCGGCCAGGCATTGAAATTTCCCACCCCGATCGCGGCACTGGCCCACAGCCTGTTCCTGAATGCCAGCAACGCCGGCTACGGCCAACAAGATGACAGCGCCGTGATCCGCAACTACGCCGGCATCCAGCTGCCAGGCGACGACCCGGATGACGTCACAGGCGGCGAGCCATGAACCACTCGGCCCCTGCCCGCCCCCACGAATGCGCCTTGCGCGAACGCATGGTTCTGCTCGGAAAGTCGATCTTCGACCGCGGCCTCACGGCCGGCAGCAGCGGTAACCTCAGCGTCCGCCTGGCCGATGGCTGGCTGATCACCCCCGCCAACAGCAGCCTGGGCCGGCTGGATCCGGCCCGGCTCTCGCGCCTGGATGCGCAGGGCCGGCTGATCCAGGGCGATCCCCCCTCTAAAGAAGCCGTATTGCACCAGGCCGTCTATGCCCATCGTCCGGCGGCTCAGGCGATCGTGCACCTGCATTCCACGTATTCGGCGGCCGTATCGTGCATGACGGGCCTGGACCCGCAGGATTGCATCCCGCCGCTCACCGCCTATTTCGTGATGAAAATCGGGCGCCTGCCGTTGATCCCCTACCACCGGCCAGGGGCACCCGACCTGGCCGAGGCCGTGGGGCGCCTCGCCAGGCGGCACCCCGCCGTACTGCTCGCCAACCATGGTCCGGTGGTATCCGGGGCCTCTCTGGAGGCAGCCCTCGATGCAACCGAAGAACTGGAAGAAACCGCGAAGCTCTTTCTGATGCTCAAGAACGTCGATACACGCCCCTTGAACACGCAGCAGATCGATGAGCTGAAAACCGTCTTCAAGCTTGAAATCTGAGCCGCCGCATCGGCCTGCCCCTGCACCGGCCCGCGCCCCTGGATCGGCCTGCCCCCCTGCATCGGCCCGCGCCGCGTCAGCGCACCACGCCCTCGGCCGATTTCAGCGTCTCGATGGTGGGCCAGCACCAGTCGATGCCCAGCCCAGGCTTGGCCGGCGGCACGGCGTAGCCATCGGGGCTCATCATCAATGGCGATGACAGGAGTGCGTCGAGCTGCGGAATGTGCTCGATCCAGCCGGCGTTGGGTACGGCGCACGCCAGGGAAACGTGCAGTTCCATCAGATAGTGCGGCGCCACCGACAAATTGAAGGCTTCGGCCATGTGCGCCACCTTGAGCCAAGGGGTGATCCCGCCCACCCGGGCGGCATCCACCTGGACGATGGAGCAGGCGTCCTGCTGCATGTATTCCCGGAATACATGGGGATTCTGCAAGGTTTCGCCGACGGCGATGGGCATGGCCGTGGACGCCCGCAGCAGCGCATGGCCGTGCACGTCTGACGCCGGCAGGGGCTCTTCGAACCAGGCCGCCCCGGCGGCGGCATACGCCGCCGCACGGTATATGGCCTCGCCCTGCGTGAAGATCTGATTGGCATCGATCATCATCTGCATGGTGTCGGGCAGAACATCGCGCACCTTGCGCAGGCGTCTCAGGTCTTCAGCCAGGGCGCGCCCCACCTTGACCTTGAAACCGTGAAAACCCCGCTCGCGGGCCGACACGGCATTGGCCACCAGCGCGTCGTCGTCGATGTTGAGCCAACCGCCCTCGGTATCGTAGAGGGGCAGACGCTGGTGCGCGCCGCCCACCATGAGATGCAGCGGCATGCCGGCCAGCTGGCAACGAATATCCCACACCGCCATATCGACTGCGGCAAGCGCCAAGCTGGTGGCGATGCCCGGCGAGATCGAATTCATCGAACGGTTCAGGCGCCACCACAGCGCCTCTGCCGCGCGGGCATCGGCGCCAATCAGCTGCGGCGCCAGCGTGTCGGCCAGAAGGCGGCACAGCCCGGTACCACCGGTACCCAGGGTGTAGGTGTAGCCGACCCCTACCACCCCGTCGCGGGTCGTGAGGCGCACCATGGGCGTTTCCTGCTTGAGAAACGGCTGTATGGCATCCTGGCGCGGAAATTTGGCCGGAATGTCCACGAGCAGGATTTCCGCCTGCACAATCGGGTCGACAGACCGGAAATCCGGCGCCTGGTGTTCCTGAACCATATCGAAGGCTCCAAATCGAAAGAACGGTTTTCCGGACCGCTGCGGCCAGCCCCGGCGCGAGCGGCTACCGGAGTTGCCTGAACAATAGCGAGATTTCCGGCACGAAGGTGATGATCATCAGGCAGCAGGCGATCACCAGAACGAACGGCACGAGCCGCGAGATGATCTGGTCGATGGGGATGCGGGCCACCTCGCAGGCGGCGAACAAATTGACACCGAAGGGGGGCGTGATCATCCCCATGGCCAGGTTGACGATCATGATGAGCCCGAAGTGGATCGGATCCACACCAAATTGGGCTGCCACCGGCGCCAGGATGGGCGCCAGGACGATGATGGCCGCAGAGGTCTCGATGAACATGCCGACGAAGAACAGGACGACGTTCACGGCCAGCAGAAACGCGACCTGGCCGTGAAAGATTTCGACCAGCCAGTTGCCGATGGCCGCCGGGACGCCGGCGCGGGTCAGCAGGAAGCTGAACGTGCCCGCCGCCGCGATGATGAACATGATGACCGCCGACGAGATCACCGACTTGCGCAGGGCGACATATAAACTTTGGAAGTTGAGCGTGCGGTAGACAAAAACGCCGACCAGAAATGAATACACTACGGCCACGGCGGCCGCTTCGGTGGGCGTGAACACCCCTTGGTAAATGCCGCCCAGGATGATGACCGGCATGCCCAGGCCCCATGCAGCCTGGACGATGGCCGGTACCAGCGGCATGCTGCCTTCACCGTCCTTGTGGCCCCAGCCGTTCCTGCGGCACATGATGAGCACGAAAATGATCAGCGCCGTGCTGATCAGGATGCCGGGCCCGATGCCCGCGATGAACAGCTCGCCGATGGAGACTTCGGCGCTGACACCGTAGATGATCATGGGGATGGAGGGCGGGATGATAACCCCGAGCTCCGCCGAGGTGGCCTGCAGCGCCGCGGAAAAACGGACCGGGTAGCCATGCTTGACCATGGCCGGAATGATGATGGCCCCGATGGCGAATGTCGTCGCGATGGACGACCCCGAGACGGAGGCGAAAATCATGCAGGTGATCACGCAGGCAGCAGCCAGCCCGCCTTGCAAGCGGCCGACCAGAGCCTTGGCAA
Organism: Castellaniella sp.; assembly: GCF_041675725.1. Taxonomy (GTDB): domain Bacteria; phylum Pseudomonadota; class Gammaproteobacteria; order Burkholderiales; family Burkholderiaceae_B; genus Castellaniella. Next base: position 19,877 of record NZ_JBAYTI010000035.1, read on the forward strand.
ACTCGACCAGGCGGTGGGAAATACCGCTGGCTTCCATGAGATTGCCTGCCAGGATGAAAAACGGAATGGCCAGCAAGGGGAAGCTGTCGAGCGTGGTGACCAGCCGCTGGGCGATCACCAGGGGATTGAGTTTGGTGAAGAACACCACACCGCCCAGCGCAGACCCCAGTATGGCAATGGCAATGGGAATGCTGAGCGCGAACAGCAGCACCATGAGAATGATCATGAATGCACTCATGGGTGCTGGCTCCTATACGATGTGGTCGACCCGATCGGAATGGATCAGGGCTTCGGCGCCCGACCGGAAGCGCGCGATTTCCTCGATCAGGTGGGCCAGTACGGCTACCGCCGAAAGCAGCGCGCCGATGGGCAGGGCGGCGTACATCCAGGAAATCGAGATATTCTTGCCGGTGAAGGGGCTGCGCAGGCCCGCCAGGGCCTGGAACTTGACCCGCAGCGCCATCTCGTAGCCGTACCAGGTGACGATGAGCAGCAATGCAATGGAAATGATCGAGATGATCGCCAGCAACACCACGCGTGCCCGGCCATGCAGGTGGGAGATCAGCGTGTCGACCGCCATGAGCAGGCCGTAGCGACAGGCGACGATCAGGCCCAGATAGATCATCCAGATGTTCAGGGTGCGCGACGTGACCTCGGACCAGGTGGAGGGCTGTTCGAAGACGAAACGGGTGATGACCTGGAAGAAGGACACGGCCGTCATCAGGACCAGCAGGCTGATGGCGGCCGCCATGGCGGCCCGGATCAGGTATTTGTCCAGCGTCTTGAAAAAAGTGACCATGCCGTGTTCCGGCCTCACCCGTGGTGGCGGCTCAGGGTTTGTAGTCGCGGATGGCCTCGATGTTGTCCTTGCCGAACTGCTCGGCGAACTTGTCGAAAGCGGGCTTCAGGGCATCTTGGAAGGCAGCGGTATCCACCTGCTCGATCACCTGCATGCCCTTGTCGCGCAGGATGGCCACGCCATTGTCGGCGTCTTCGCGGACTTTCTTGCGCACGGCCTCGGAGCCCACCTTGGCCGACTCGAGGAACCAGCCTTGCTCTTCTTCGGAGAGGTCGTTCCAGACGGCTGGGGCGATCAGGATGATGGAAGGCGAATAGACGTGCTGCGTGAGCGACAGGTATTTTTGAACATCTGCGAAATTAGCCGAGAGGATCACGCCGATGGGGTTTTCCTGGCCATCGACCGTGCCCTGTTCGAGCGCGGTGAAGAGCTCGGTGAAGGCCATGGGCGTGGGCAGCATCCCCAAAGTGCGGAAGGCTTCCATGTGGATGTCGTTTTCCATTGTGCGGACTTTCAGCCCCGCCACGTCGGCCGGTTCTTTGACGGGCCGTACGTTGTTGGTGAGATTGCGGAAACCGTTTTCCGTCCAGGCGAGCGCCTTGAGGCCGTGTTCGGGAAATTTTTCGAGCAGCGCCTGGCCGATGGGGCCGTCGAGCACGGCATGAGCCTGATCGTAGCTGGAAAACAGGAAGGGGATGTCGAGTATCAGCGTATCAGGCACGAAGTTGCCGATGGGGCCGGTGGACGTAATGACCAGATCGATGGTGCCGATTTGCGTACCTTCGGTGAGTTCGCGCTCGCCCCCCAGACTGCCCCCGTAGGATTCGACCAGCTTGAACTTGCCGCCCGAGCGCTCGGCGAGGTCGGCTGCCATGGCCTTGGCACCTGCCGAATAGTGCGAGGAGGGCGACAGGTTGTGGGCGATAGTCAGCTCGGTTTCTGCCTGAGCGGGACCGAAGCCAAACAGGGCCAGCGAGACGGCCAACAAGGGGCCGGCAAAACGAAATTTCATGAGAGGTCTCCCGAGTGGGTGTGTGCAGACGTGCGAACCGGTGCCCGACGCCATTTCCCGTTATGTTAGCAAGGGATCGGCCGGGAACCTATCAGGGTTCACATCAGTGCGACGGGGTCGACTCGATTCAGCCGGAAAGTTACATTTGCAACCAGCTGTTTTTTCTTATAAAATTCTTCGGCTTTTCAAATCACAAAAACGCAATCTCATGCTTTAAGAACACTGGTTGGGAAACCGGTGGCTCCGGCTTGCTTAACAGTGATTATTCGACGCGTTCCGAAATACCTGCCCTGGCGCGGTTACGCGGGCCAATCAAACCCTGAAGATCATGCATCACCAGTCGGCGACAAGTCGCCGCAGTGCCCCCGTATGCCCGGCGGCACGCAAGCCGGATTTGAATCTGCAGCCCCTTTCAAGAAGCACAACCCGCCACACAGACGTCACGAACGCATTCAGTAGAACCGTTAACGAGATTTTTATGGCTTCTTATTTATCCCGAACCCTCTTCATGGGCTCGCTGATCGCGTGGGGCGCCATCACAAGCCCCGCGTCGGCAGAGAACACGAACCTATCCCAGGCCGTCGAGCTGGCCATCCTGACCAACCCCGAGATCAGCGCCCAATTCCAGCATTTTCAGTCTACCCTGGAAGACCAGGCCATCGAGCGGGGCGCATTGCGCCCGCAAGTCGACGTATCCGGCTGGACCGGCCGCAGCTGGCGCAGCAACGCCGACGGCGGGTATGCCTCGAACTGGAACGGCTCCGGCTACAACCTGAGCCTCAGGCAACTGTTGTTCGACGGGTTTTCCACCTTGAACCGGGTTCGTGAACTCGGCTTCGAGAAACTGTCCGAATACTATGGCCTGAAAGCTACCATGGACAATGTCGCCATCGAGGCGACCCGCGCCTACCTGGACGTCCAGCGCTTTCGCGAGCAAGTCCGCCTGGCCAACGACAACTACGAAACCCACCGAAAGACCCTGGGTCTGATCTCCGAGCGCAGCGCATCGGGCGTGGGGCGCGGCGTAGACGTCGCCCAGGCCAATGCGCGCCTGGCCCTGGCCCAGAGCAACGTGATGGTGGCCACGGGCAACCTGAACGACGTTACACAGCGCTACCAGCGGATCGTGGGCAAGGCGCCCACCGACAGCCTTCTGGACACCCAGGACGTCAGCCGGGAAATCCCGGCTTCCGCAGAGAATTTCAGCGACGCCATTCGGGGCAACCCGTCCGTACTGGCGAAGCAGGCGCTGGTGCAGGCAGCTGAACATGGCAAGGCCTCGGCGCGCGGCCGTTTTGCCCCGACCCTGGAACTGCAGGCCGACACAGGTCGCAGCCAGGATCAACCCCCCGGCTACCCGGACCGTAATGCCCAGAACAGCCGCATCCAGCTGGTGGCCAACTTCAACCTGTATCGCGGGGGCTCGGATTCGGCGCGCGTACGGCAGGCAGCCGCCCGAACCTACGCCGCCCAGGATATCCGCAACTACACCTGCCGCAACGTGGAGCAGGAACTGGCCATCGCCTGGAACGAGGTCATGCGCTTGCGCCAGCAGATTCCGTTCCTCGAAAAGCACGTGCTCGATTCATCCAAGGTGCGGGTCGCCTATATGGAGCAATTCAAGATTGGCGAACGCAGCCTCCTCGACCTGCTCGACTCGGAAAACGAGCTGTTCGATGCCCGCCAGGCACTCAACAACGGCACACACGATCTGCAGATCGCCGAATACCGCTGGCTGGGCATGGCGCATCGGCTGTTGCCAGCCATCGGCCTGGGTGATCCGTACAGCGACAGCCCGAAAGAGGCCACTGGCCTGAACTTCCCGGATGACATGCTGCAGGCCTGCCTGACCCCGCTTCCCAACCCCGGCTCCTTCGAACCGATCGAGGTCAAGTATCGCTCGGGTACAAAGCCGCCCGTGCTGAACAAAAGCAGCGCTCAGCCTGCCGCGGGTTCCTGGGACTGACCCCTCCGGATCCCCAGTATGACGGGTCCGCCAAGCCCCACGGTCCTCGTGGGGCTTGCGCCTGGCCGCATGGTCTCATGCCAGGCACACCATTCGCGTATTGATTCAGGCACAATCTGGGCATGCCCATGCCCACCCAGTGCCCCTCCCGCCACACGCGCACGTCACCGCTGTGCATACTGCTGCTGTGCGTCGCCGCTATCGGGGTCGGACACGGGTGGCCGGTACAGGCCGATCTCTCGGGCCAACTGGCCGCTTATGCGCGCCAACACCATGGCCACAGGGCCGGGCGCGCCGTCGACTCGTGGCAGCAGGCGCTGTCACAGGCGCGCGGGCATACCGAGCTCGAGCAATTGAAACGCATCAATGCGTTCTGGAACCACAGCCTGCGCCAGGCAGATGACAACACGCTGTGGGGTCAGCCCGATTATTGGGCGACCCCGATTGAGTCGCTGGCAAAAGGCGCGGGCGATTGTGAAGACTTCGTCATCGGTAAGTATTTTTCGCTGCTGGACCTGGGGGTGGATCCAGAAAAACTGCGGCTGGTCTACGTGCGCGCCGAGGTCGGCGGCACCCGGATCGCCCACATGGTGCTGGGTTATTACCCGCGGCCGGGCGCTGAACCCCTGATCCTGGACAGCCTGCTGGACGACATGCTGCCGGCGCAAAAACGGCCTGACCTGACCCCCGTCTTCAGCTTCAACGGCCAGGGAATTTACGCCTGGGGCGGCAAACGAGCCCCTGTTGAACAGATCGGCCGCTGGCGCAATCTGCTGGATCGAATGCACACCGAGGGCTATCGCCGCCACCCATAAGGTCATATCATGTCATTATTGAAACAATTAATAACAAGCGTGACGCTTGCGATGGCCATCGTACTGATCGGGGTCACCCACTTCAGCATCGATGCGGCACGACACTATCTCGACCTGCAACTGCAGGCGCAAAGCGAGTCGGCAGCCACCACGATGGCATTGATTCTTTCACAGGAACCCAACCAGGATCCCGTGACCCGGACGCTGTTGCTGACGGTCCTGTTCGACAGCGGAAATTTTCGCGACATCGCCTTCGTGAATGCCGACGGACACGTCGAAGTTCAATTCGGCCCGACACGCCAGGACAGCCTCGGGCATCGGGCAGCCGCCCCCGTGCCGGCATGGTTCGATCATTGGTTGCCACTCGAGCCCCACGAGGCGCAGCAGGCCGTCACGGACGGCTGGCGCGAGCTGGGCGTGTTGCGGCTGAGCGCAAATGATGCTTTTGCCCGCGTCGCGCTGTGGAAGGGCACCCTGCGCATCGCCGCCATCACGCTGGCCGCAGGCCTTGCGTGGGCCCTGTTCGTGCTGTTCCTGATGCGCTGGCTGCGCCGCGCCCTGCAAGAAGACGTGCAGGCGCGTATCGATGCGCTTGCACACGCCGATGCCGACGCCCAACTGCCGCCCATCCGCCATGGCGCTCTGGCCGAGCTGCGCGACGTCACCGACAGCATCGACCGTGCCCATGAACAAGTGCAAGCCACCGTGGCCGAGCATGAAGAAACGATCCTGCAGCTCGAACTGGATCTGAACCGCGACCCCACCACAGGGCTGGCCAACCGTAAATTTTTCATCAACGCACTTCGCCAGATGACGGAACAACCCGAATCCGGCCAGCCCGAGCGCGGCCATTTATTTCTGTACCGGCACTGCCACTTGCACAGACTGAACCAGTCCATCGGCCGAAAGCGGGTGGACCACTGGCTGCGCGAGGTGGGCCACGAGATCGAAGCCGCACTGCGGCAATCGATGGGCCCTCAGGCTTGGTTGGCGCGGCTCAACGGTTCGGATTTTGTCTGCCTGCTGCCGGGCATGGAGGGGCCCGATGCCATCCAGATGGTACAAGGCCTGCACAACCGGCTCATGGCGCTGCGGCTGCACACCGACCCTGCAGCGCCATGCCGATTTGCCACCGCCCTGACAGACTACCATGCCGGTGAAGCCGGAACAGACATCCTGGCGCGCCTGGACACCGCACTGATGCGGGCCGAAAGCTCGCAACACCAGCAGATCGAATACCTGCCCGGCACACACGACGCCCATACGCCCAAACCCACCAGCGCAGGAGAGCAACAATGGCGCAGGCTGCTCGAACGGGCGCTCGAGAACGGCCACATCAGCCTACACACAGAGCCGGATCCTGGATACCCCGATCCGGCACACCGCCTGCTCGCTTGGCAGATGCTGTACGACCCCGCCCAGGAAAACCCCATGTCCGGCCACGAATTCCTGCCAGCCGCCGCGCGTCTTGGCCTGGCCGGCGAGTACGACCTCAATGGCCTGGCCCTGGCCCTTGCGTGGCTTCGGGAACACCCGCAAGAGCTGGTACTGCGCATCTCGCTGGCGTCGCTGCTGGATCGTACCTTCCTGGCACGCTGTGCTGCGACGCTTGCGGAAGAACACCCCGAGGTACGCAACCGCCTGATCACCGAGCTGGATGCGTTCAGCCTAGGGACATCGCCCAAAGAAACCATCGCCTTTGCCCATGCCGTCCAGACGCACGGTGTGGCCATCGCCCTGCGACGGGTCGATGAGCAGGTCGAAACCTTGCTGCACCTGAAAACACTGCAGCCCGCCTACGTCAGATTGTCGGCCAAGCTGCAGCGCGACGAAACGGCCAACCCGGCCGCCCGGCACTTGCTGGCTGCCATCAGCGAAACCGCGCGCGATCTGGGCATCCAGGTCTTGCCCTGCTGATTTCCGCCCGGCCGATCCCCGTCCTGCTGATCCCCGCCCTGCTGTTGTCCCTGCAGCGCCGCCGGCGGGCGATGCTGCAGGGATCTCTTTCAGGGCGCCACCCGGCGGGGCGCCTGCGAACCATCAACCCATCGGGTTGTCCAGCTTGCCGTCATCGATGAGCTTGTTGATCAGGTCATTCTGGGACGAGCCCGCATCCAGGCCGAGGTCTGCGAACGACACCCCCTTCAGGATGATTTCCTGATCGAAGTGGCCTGCGCCCACCTGGCCCCCCGTATCGACCTTGATCACCGTATCGGCACCCGATTCCTCGACCCGCAGGTACTGATCCAGCGAGCCGCTGGTGTCGGCATCGAGCAGTTCGGACAAGTCGAGCCGGTCCGCCCCGCGAGGATCCGCCGGACCCGTGCCGAAGTCCAGGATCGTATCCGAAGCGGGGTGAGCCACCGAGCCCTCATCGCCGAATTCCCACTTGAAGACGTCATCGCCCGCACCACCCACCAGGAAGTCGTCCCCCCGGCCACCGATGAGCACATCGTCGCCGTCGCCGCCGACCAGCACATCGGTCGCATCCGAACCGATCAAGGGATTCGTCGAGCCATCGGACAGCGTCGTGATGCCATCCGGGAATTCGACGGGGTCGATACGAATCTGGACGTCGTGCGAGCGTTCGAACCCTTCAGCGCCAGAGTCGTTCACCGTGACCGTCAACGTATGGCTGCCCGGCACATTGGACAGCAGAACCAGGCTTTCGGTATCCCAGCCGGACAAGTCCGCCGGACCATGGCCGGGCGTGGCGACGAATACGTGCCCGTCGCCATCGCGCAGCACGGCGCCATCGGGCAGGCCCGTCATGCTCACGGTGGCGTCATCGGGCGACCAGTACTCCGGCAGGATCTGCGTGAGCGCAATATCCTGGCCCTGCTCGCCTTCGTTGTAGCCGTAGATCCGGTAGTGGCCGTGGTCTTCCGTGCCGATCAGGCCCCCCAGCGTGAAGCCCTCGTTCTGGTCCTGCAACTGGGCCTGGGCGGTGTCGAAGTCCGGGAAGAACTCGATAGGCGTGCCTGGTGAGGCCTTGTTCACGATCGACACGTTGTACATGCCCGCCCCATTCTGGTTGTGCATGTACATGTCGAACGTGTAGAGGCCCGACTCGGCTGCCGTGAACTCGAAGTCTTTGAAGGTGCTCTTGTCGGTGCCCCAGCGCAGATCGACCTGCTGGCCCCCGTTTTCGCGGTCGCCCAGGACCACCCGCAGGCTGTCGTCCCCCTGCGCCTTGACGATATAGGTTTCACCGGCTTTCAGGTAAATGATGCCGTGCGCATGGACAGCCGTATCGACCGCCACGTTCTTCTGCTTGTCGGTGTCACCGCCCGCCTTGGGATTCAGGGCGACCAGGCTGTCGAGGATCCGCTCGCCGGCGGGCCCACCGTAGCCGTGCTTGCGACCATCAGCGGTTTCCTGATAGCCGCCGTTGGGCGCATACTGGTCGAGCGCCTTAACCGTGCTTTCGAGCAGATCAGTATTGGCGCCATCGCCATTGGAACCATTGGGCTTGCCGGTGCCTGCCCGCAAGCCATCCAGCAAGTCGTTGATGGCTTCATCGATGGCCTTTTGCTCGGCGCTGCGCCGGTCGCGGCCGCCACTGGGCGGACCCTGATACGTCCAGGCACTGACACTGAGCCCCACGTTGGTGATCTCGGGCTGCGGCGTGAACGTGACCAGGTCATCGTCATGAATGACGCTGCTGGCCGTGTTTTGCTCGCCGATCATGCCCCCCCCGGGCCGTATGCCGGCCGCCCCTTCCACCCCAGTGATGCGAACCGTCACATCTTCCTGGGGTTCTGGATTGGTGTCGTCCACCGTACGGACCACGAAGGTGGCCTGGTTCTGGCCGGCGCCGATCGTGACACTGGCAGGCCGGCCCAGCGTATCGGTATTGTTGGCGGCCTCTCCTTCCCAGGCCAGCTTGACCTGGACGCTCTTGCCCGCAGGCACTTCGACCGGATCACCGTTCTTGTCGACCAGCGTGACGGTATAGTGCAGGTCATCGCCCTCGGCCACGGCATCCTCGTCTACACGAATCTGCGCAAACACGCTGTCGGGCTCATTGGGTTCGCCCTTCAGGGTGATGATGACGTCGGCCGATGCACTATCGCCATCCCGATCGGTGACGGTATAGCTGAAGCGCATCTCTTCCTCGTCGCCCACCGCCATGCCGTCGCGGCCCGAGCGACTCATCTCGAACGTATAAGAGCCATCGTCGTGGCCAGTGAACGTGCCGTAGTCGTTGGTGATGGTGTACGTGCCATCGCCATTGTCAGTGGCGCCTTCCCAGGTGATGAAACCCGCATCGGCCGGGCCGTCGGCCCCCACCTGAATGGAACCCTCGATTTCACCCGAAAGGGTCGGCATGTCGTCCACAGCCGAAATCGTGGCGTACAGATCGAAGACGTTGTCAGAATTCTCCCAGGTGTAGACAGTCGACACAGGATCTGAGTATTCGTCGTTCTTGAAGCCGTCGATCGTGAACTCGAAGGTCCGGTCGCCCACGGTAAAGGTAGAGGACAACGTCGAGGCGTCGATCGCGACGATGTCGCGATCGCCTGCGGCCGACCCCGAGTTATTCGGCGTCTCCGTGTGCGTGAGCCTGATGGTGTGTTCGATCTCATGCGGCTGGCCATCGATGGAAACGATGAACTTCACCACCAGATCCGTTGATACCAGCTCGCCGCTGCCCGTGCTGATCGAATTGTTCAGGTGGGTGAACGTACCCAGTTTGAACGTAGAGCCGATCAGGTTGTCCGTGTTGCTGCGAAAGTCCTCGTTATCGTAATAGTCATACCCTGACTTTCCGGTACCGCTCGAACTTGCCGTACCCCAGCGCAATTCCTCGTAATAGGCATCCGAATCCCTGTCCCTGTTGGTACCTGCGGGTTCGCTCTGCTTGTACTTGACGTTGGTGAAGCCGCCTTCCAGACCGGTGACGATCACTTCGCTGACGGGTACCATGATTATGTGGCTGTCATCGATGGCTTCCGGTGCGTCATCCTCGACCGTAACCTTCAGCGTGGTGTGGGCCGAATTGCCAAATATATCCCGCACGGAGATAGGCACTTCGAAATCGATCACGTCCTCCTGGGTCGTGTCGGGATGGTCCACGGGCTGATGCAGTTCGACTTCATAGCGGCCGTTGTTGTCGATGGTGATGGTCACGACCGGCTGGCCCTGCACGGATCCCGTCAGGATCCGATCGCCGCCGGACAACGCCCACTCTACATCCTCGCCACCCGCCTGCAGGGCGTCTTCGGACGGCAGGCCAAGCGTCACGATAGTCGGATGGGGATGCGTGATGCCAATCGACCCCTCGCTGGTGGGCGAGTCAGTGGTGTCGTCCACCCCGTCGTCATCGGGCAAGCCGTGCTCGAGGCCTTCCTCGGACACCCGGGTTTCACCAGCGACGAGGAGCGGCAGGCTGTCGGCATCGATAATGCCGCCTGTACCCGTGGCCGTAATCTCCTCACCGGCGCCCCCAAAGGGCACGCCATTGACCGTGCCCGTGAGCGCGCCATCGAGCGTGAAGAACTCATCGCCCTCGAACACCCCATCGTCATGCGTGGGCACCGTCACCGTGATCGCGGTCTCGCCGCGCGGCACCGTAA
>NZ_JBAYTI010000036.1:0-29781 GCF_041675725.1 Castellaniella sp.
GGCGGGCGATGCTGAGGCCGACGAAGCACTCTCATCCTGATCGCACGGTCATCCACGTCTCGTTGCTGTTGTTGGCTCGCCTGAAAGCTCGGCGCGTAGATGAATATGACGTGCTACGCAGATTCGCAAAAAAAAGTGCCGTCGGCGGAGACGTGCTGTTCTTGCCCGCACTGAATTTTCTGTATCTCATGGGCCTGATCGAGTATCACCCCAAAACCGACGCCATTGAGTACACGGGGCCAAATGAAACTGTCTAGACTGTATTCCAATAAGCCCAGCTTGTTCGAGTCCGTGGATTTCATACAGGGCCTGAACGTCATCATGGCTGAAATTCGCTTGCCGGAGAATCGAAATAAGGACACCCATAACCTGGGTAAGACGACCCTTGGGCGCTTGCTCGACTTTGGCTTCCTTGCCAAGCGCGACCCCCGGTTCTTTCTTTTCAAACACGCCGGATTGTTCCAGGACTTTATCTTTTTCCTGGAAGTCGAGCTGGAAGATGCTTCTTTCGTAACAATCCGGCGCGGTGTGGAAGAAGCGACCAAGATTAGTTTCAAGCGCCATGAGGCCGGGCATCAAGACTTGTCTGGGTTGCCGCTGGCAGAGTGGGATCACCAGAACATGCCCTTCGAGCGGGCGCGTGAACTGCTGGATGGATTGCTCGACTGGCGCGCACTCAAGCCTTGGTCGTTTCGCAAAGGCTTGGGCTATCTGCTGCGTTCTCAGGACGATTTCCGCGACGTGTTTCATCTGGGCAAGTTCGCAGCCGCGCATTCGAGTTGGAAGCCTTTTCTGGCTCACATTCTCGGCTTCGACGCTCAGCTCGTGGTGCAGCACTACGCGAAGGAAGAGCAGCTCGCGGAAAAGCAATCCACCGCACAGACCGTCAAAAACGAGCTGGGCGGTTCCATCGAGGACATCAGCAAGATTGAAGGCATCTTGCTGCTCAAGCTGATAGAAGCCAAGAAGAAACAGAAACTACTTGACGCCTTCGACTTTCGCGCTCAGGACAAAGACCGCACCAAGCAGTTGGTCGACGACATCGACGAACGCATCGCGTTGCTCAATGCCGAGCGCTACTCGCTCAACCAGAACCAGAAGAAGATCATTGCCTCGCTGGAAGAAGATCAGATCCTTTTTAACCCCGATGAAGCGCAACGCATCTTCGAGGAGGCTGGCGTCCTATTCAAGGGGCAGATCAAGAAGGACTTCCAGCAATTGATTTCCTTCAATCGAGCCATCACTGACGAACGCCGCGGCTATCTGCAGGAAGAACGCGCAGAAATTGAAACCGAACTGAGACGCGTCAATGCGGAACTGAATACCCTAGGCAAGAAGCGCTCGGACATGCTTTCGTTCCTAAGCGGCACGGATGTATTCGGCAAGTACAAGCAGGTCACGGACGAGTTGGTGACGCTGCGCGCTGACATCACTTCACTGGAGCGTCAACGCGACTTTTTGCATCGTTTGCAGGCGCTGAGAACCGAGATCAGGGCATTGGCCGAAGAGCGCGGGCATTTACAGACCCAGATCGAGGCGGATGTCGAGAAGCAGAACTCTGATCAGAACAGTTTGTTCTCGGCGATCCGCGTTTTTTTCAATGAGATTGTCGAGGAAGTGATCGACCGCAAAGCGCTGCTCAGCGTTTCCCCGAACCAAACGGGGCATCTGGAATTCAAGGCAGAAATCCTGGATGGTTCAGGCAACGCAACCAGCGCCGACCTAGGGCATACGTACCGCAAGCTTCTGTGCATCGCTTTTGACCTGGCAATTTTGCGCGCACACCTGGACGATAAGTTCCCGCGCTTCGTCTTTCATGACGGCGTGTTCGAGTCTCTGGACGATCGCAAGAAGGAAAATCTGCTGGCAGTCATTCGACGGTACGCTGATCTGGGCCTTCAGCCCATCATCACATTGATTGATTCTGACCTGCCAGCGCGTGCCAAAGACGACGCGCCTGTGTTCTCTCCCGACGAGATTGTGGCCACATTGCACGATGAGGATGAGCACGGGAGGCTTTTCAAGATGGAGGCTTGGTAAGCGGATAGGCGCAAATCGATCATCTAGTCAAGAAGATCAGCAAAGTGGCACAAAGCTTCCAGCACCACAGAAAAGGGGACTTACGGATCCTCATCACCAGGCAAACGGTGACTCGAATGGCACGAAAAGCGCCCGAACCTGATTGTCCTGGAAGGCCGGGTTGGCCTCGAGCGCCTCAAGGAACGCGCCGCTGGCCAGACTTGGCCCCCCACGCACGTGATAGGTCGCCGTATCGGGCAGGCGGGGCGCCAACTGCGTTTTCACGAACGGATAGAGACGGGCATCGAACGCCACATCGGCGATGCCCTGCCGCTCGAGCCGCTGTGCGATGCGCTGCGCCAATACGCCCACCCGGCCCGGGTCGTCCGAATCCAGCGCGGCGCGGATGCGAACCGCGGGCAAACGGGCGGCCGTGCGCCACCCTGCCGCATGGATACGCCGTGCTGCATCCCCGCGACCGCTGGCTTCAATGACCGTCCGCACCTTGAGAAAGTACTTGCCGTCCAGCCGGTCGAGCCTGGCCAACGCGCTGTCGAGGTATTGGGAATCGAGCCCGCCGGCGTCGACCCATATTTTCCGGATGGCCTAGCTGTCGACCGAGTCCAGAAACGCGGCAAAGGGTACGCTATCTGCTGCGTCGTCGGCACCGTCACCGGCAACGAACGTGCCGGACGCCGCATCGAATACCAGCCTGATTTCGAAGGACCGGAAACCCGCCGCCCAGACATCATGCAACGCTCCGATCGAAGCCACCCTGCGGGGCACGACACGGTCCGCCTGCCCGAGGGTATCCAACAGGGCCTGATTGTACGGCTGCCACCATGCGGCATTGCCGTCATCCAGCAATGCTTGCCGGCCGTGCAGGGTGAGCGCGTCCTGCGGATCCAGATGGAACTGGCGGCTGGTGAGGTCATAGGCCGGTGTCGTGGTGTTGCTGCGGATGCCCGCCATGCCGGCCACGGTATCGTAGATCAGATCGTTGGTGAACAGCCGCGAGCGATGCGCCCGGATATTGCGTACCTTGCCCGGGTACCGACGCTCATAGCCGCTGGACGTCCAGAACAGTAGCGGGATCTCGGTCATCGCGAACGTAAACCGGCTGGAATCATGGCCCACGCCGCCGAAAACATCATCCGCATGATCTGAAAAATACACCAAGGCCGACGGTTCATCGGGCCGGCGCATCAGCAACCCCAACAATTTCGAGACTACCTCGTCGTTGTACAGAACGCTGTCGTCGTAGCAGTTCACGCTGTTCCATATGACCGGGTCGTCCATCATACGGACACCGAAGTCGCCACGACGCCGTGCCGCATCGGCATAGACGCCGAACTCTGGCGGCGTGTGCGCACAATAATCTTCATGGCTGCCCATGAGGTGCACAAACAGGATTCTGTTTTCTCCCCCCGTATCCGAATCCAGGACACTTTCGACCAGGGGTACCAGCTCGCCATCGAAGGTGGTCGCATCCGCTGTCGGGCCAATCATCTTGTTGATGCCGACCAACGCATCTGCGCCATGAGCGATGATGGACACCAGGTTATCCCAGGGCCCCATCATGTTCTGGTTGCTGAACCAATACGTCTCGAACCCTGTGGCGCGGGCCAGATCCACCAGCGAGGCCGACTTGAAGTAGCCTTTGCCGTTGAACTGGTTGGACTCGGTCAAGGCCTGGGACAACACATGGATGGTATGCGTGTGATTGCTGAATGCGTTTTCATACACGATAACTTCGCCAGACCCGGCCAGAGCCGACAATCTGGGCGTGGTATCCCGAAAGTATCCATACAGCCCCATGTGCCGGCGGCTGAGCGACTCGCCAATGACGACGACATAGGTTTCGCCGCGCCCCTTTTTTGCGGCGTCCAGCGGCGCCTGGCCACGCGACCGGCGCTGTTGAAGATCGCGGAATTCGACCAGTTCCTCATGGTATTCCATGGCCGCATGGACCGGCTGGCTCAAGACTTTCAGCACATTGGTTCCGGCACTGGGAAACACGACCAGCACGCAGATCGTCAGCAAAGCCAGAGTGGGCCTGACCCCCTGGATCCGCGGCGTCGCGGCTAAACAAATCAAGGCCGCTATCGTGGCAATGACGATAAGTACTGCGACGAGATACCTGAACGAAACGAACCCCGACACAAACTGCCAGGCTTCGTCAAGATTGGTTTGAAATATGGCAAACAGCCCGTCCTGGTTGATGGGCACCCCGGCACTGAAGTAATACGTGATGTACACAGCCGGGATAACCAAAGCAACCACCACGACGACCGCCACCGTCAAGACGCCAAAGAAGCGCAAGTGGGCATTCTTGATGCGGGCCAATATCAACAGGGACAAGGCCAGCGCAAACGAGAGCGCTGCATACGCCACCAGGGTTGTAAATGGCAAGGTGCCGAACGTCACGGTCTCTGCAAAAACCCAGGACAGAAAGAACAGGCACGAGAGCACGGCCACCAGCACAGCGCCCCGTACCCATAATATGAGGAAGAACATTGTCCACAGCAAGGGCAGGGACAGCATTTTTGCGATGGCAGCGGCCCCTCTGCCAGATACGATAGACCCCCCATAGTCGCCCAGCGGCACGAGCTGAAAATAACAGAGTGCCGCTAGGGTGATGAAAACTGCAAGCAATGTAATGATCCGGCCCATGACTCCAACTCTGGAAGAGATGCCGCAAGAGGCTGTATTCTTTGGTATGTTTTTGCCGCTCTGCCGCCACGGGCGGTACACATCATAACATGTTGATACACAGACACACATGACACCCGCGGCCTTACCCCGTACTCATCTTCTGACGGCGGTCTGCCTGGTCATCCTGATCAGCGCCGGGGTGCTCAACTGGCTGGCCCCCATGTCGTCGGACGACTACAGCTACGCCACCAAGGGCGTGTCCTGGGACGCCATCCGCGGGCATTATCTGGGTTGGAGCGGGCGGCTGGTGGCCGACACGCTGTCCAGTCTGGTGCTGGGCTGGGGATCCCACTGGGCCGACGCGGTCAACACCCTGGCCCTGCTGGCCCTGGTCTGGATCCTGAGCACGCTGGGTCAGCACCTGGCCGGCAAGGCCTCGTGGGTGCCCGACCCGCGCGTGCTGCTTTTCGTGTTCATCCTGTACTGGGTGAACAACCCTCGCTTGGGGCACACGACGTTCTGGATCGTGGGCGCGGCCAATTATCTGTGGACGCACGCCCTCTTGTTTGGCTTCGCGCTGGCCTTCGTAGCCATCCTGCAAGACGAAAAAAAACCTCTGTGGAAGGGGCTGGCGCTGGCCGTGCTGGCCGTACTGGCTGGATGCACGAACGAAAACACTGCGCCCACCGCCTGGCTGATGTTGGCCTGGCTCGGCATACAAAGCGAGCGCGAGCGGCCGGACGGCCCCCCATCACTGCGGGCGTGGGGATGGCCGGCCTTCTGGCTGCTGTGCATGGCCATCGGCATCGCCATCCTGGTGCTCTCGCCTGGCGACCTGGCTCGGGCCGCCCACCCCAGCAATCGCGAATGGTACGACGCCCCGCTGGCGTGGCGCATCGAATATCACCTGTGGCGCCGTTTTCCAGATGCCATGGCCAAATACTGGCAAGCGGCGCTGGTGCTGTTGTGGGGCGCGGCCTGTATCCGCCTGCCGCGGGCGGTCATACGGCGCATCGGCCTTCTGGTGGCCCTGGCCTGCATCGCCAACCTGGCGCTGGTGTTCGCACCCGCCTACCCCAAGCGCACCCTGCAGGGCGGCTTTCTGTTTATGTTGCTGGCCGTCGCCGTCATGGGGCACCAGGCCGTACAGCCCGGCGCGCTCAGGCGCCCACGGCTGCTGGCGCTGGGGCTGGGCCTGTGCGCCCTGCAATGGCTGGTGTCATTCAGCCTGCTGGTGCGCGCGTACTACGGCACCGCCCAGCAAGACCGGCTGCGCGTGGCCCTGATCCAGCAGGGCATTGCCAAGCAAGCCCATCGCATCGATATCCCAGGCTATTATTTCAGCCCCTTGCTGAACTCGCGCGACGGATTCGACACGTTCTTCAACCAGGACGCCATTGCGGCATACTATGGCACGCAAGCAGAAATCGTTGAACACCCAGTGACGGGCCCCTATGATGTCGAACACCCCCCCCATTTCGCCACCGCCCCACCCCGATGACCCGGGCCCGCCCGCGGCCCTGCGCACCCTGGTTACGGGCGGCGCGGGCTTCATTGGTTCGGCCGTGGTGCGCCACCTGATCGGACACACCCGGCATGCCGTCCTGAACCTGGACAAACTGACGTACGCCGGCAACCTGGAATCCGTGGCCTGCGTCGCCGACCACCCCCGCTACCGGTTCGTGCAGGCCGACATCTGCGATGCCGCCGCCATGCGCCAGTGCCTGAGCGAATTCGACCCCGACATCATCCTGCACCTGGCCGCCGAATCGCATGTAGACCGCTCGATCGACAGCCCCGAAGCCTTCGTGCACACCAACGTCCTGGGCACCCACATACTGCTCGAAGCCGCCCGGCACCATTGGTCGGCCCTGTCCCCGACACGCCAGGCGCGCTTTCGCTTCCATCAGGTATCCACCGACGAAGTCTTTGGCGACCTGGCTGGGCAAAGCGGCTTGTTCATGGAAACCACCGCCTACGCCCCCAGCTCGCCCTATGCGGCCAGCAAGGCGGGTGCCGACCATCTGGTACGCGCCTGGCAACGCACGTACGGCCTGCCCACGCTGATCACCCATTGTTCGAACAACTACGGGCCGTATCATTTTCCGGAAAAACTGATCCCCCACATGATTCTCAACGCCCTGCACGGCCAGCCCCTGCCCGTATACGGCGATGGCGGCCAGGTCCGCGACTGGCTGTACGTCGAAGACCACGCAAGAGCCCTGGTGCACGTGGCCACCCACGCCGCGCCTGGCGCGTGCTACAACATCGGCGGCCACAACGAGCACACCAATCTGCACGTGGTGCAACAAATCTGTGCCTTGCTCGAAGAGCTGGCGCCGCGCAAGCCCCAGGGCGTGCGGCAGTATGCCGACCTGATCCACTTCGTGGCCGACCGGCCCGGGCACGATCGTCGCTACGCCATCGACGCCGGCAAGATCGCACGCGAACTGGGCTGGCAGCCCCAGGAAAGCTTCGACTCGGGCCTGCGCAAGACGGTGGCCTGGTACTTGGCGCAGCGCGGCTGGTGGCAGCGCGTACTCAGCGGCGACTACCGGCTGGGCCGGCTGGGGGTGGCGCCATGAAAGGCATCGTATTGGCCGGGGGCTCGGGCACCCGGCTGTTTCCCATCACGCAGGCCATCTCCAAGCAGCTGCTGCCCATTTACGACAAACCCATGATTTACTACCCGCTGTCGGTGCTGATGCTGGCGGGTATCCAGGATATCCTGCTGATCTCCACCCCCGACGACCTGCCCAGTTTCCAGAAACTGCTGGGTGATGGCAGCCGCTATGGCCTGAACCTGTCGTATGCCGAACAGCCCTCGCCAGACGGCCTGGCCCAGGCCTTCATCATTGGCGCAGACTTCATCGGCAGCGATCCCGTCAGCCTGATCCTGGGCGACAATATTTTCTACGGTTACGGCTTTGGCCAGATGCTGCGCGAAGCGGCCGCACGCACCACGGGGGCCACTATTTTCGGCTACCCGGTGACCGATCCCGAACGCTTCGGCGTGGTTGAATTCGACGAACAAGGCAGGGTGCTGTCCATCGAAGAAAAGCCGGCCCGGCCCAGATCCCGCTTCGCCGTCACCGGCCTGTACTTCTACGACAACCGGGTGATCGACCTGGCGCGCCAGGTCCGGCCCTCGGCGCGCGGTGAACTAGAAATCACCGACATCAACAAAGCCTATCTCCAGGTGGGCGACCTGCAAGTCAGCATTCTGGGGCGCGGCTTCGCCTGGCTGGATACCGGCACGCACGACAGCCTGCAGGATGCCGGCGCGTTCGTGCGCACCATCGAGCTGCGCCAGGGCCTGAAAGTGGCCTGCCTGGAGGAAATCGCCTTCCACCAGGGCTGGCTGGGGCGCGACCAGCTGCTGGCCCAGGGCCAGGCCATGGCCAAGACCGGCTATGGCCAGTACCTGCTGAAGCTGGTCAATGAGGCCAACGATGCCAAAGAGGCCAGCGCATGAAGGTCACGGCCACGGCCCTGCCTGGCGTGCTCATCATCGAACCACAGGTATTCGAAGATGCGCGCGGCTATTTCATGGAAACCTTCAGCGCCCGGCGCTACCGCGAGCAGGCGGGTATCATGCAGGCCTTCGTGCAGGACAATCACTCGCACTCACGCCGGGGCGTGCTGCGCGGGCTGCATTTTCAGAAGGCCCGGCCGCAGGGTAAGCTGGTCAGCGTGACCCGCGGCGCCGTCTACGACGTGGTAGTGGACATCGCCCCCGGTTCGCCCACGCTGGGCGCTCACGTGGGCATCGAGCTGTCCGACCGCAACCACCGCCAGTTATGGGTGCCGCCCGGCTATGCGCACGGGTTTTGTGTACTATCCGAGCAAGCCGACCAGACCTACAAATGCACCGACTACTACGACCCCGACGACGAAGGCGGCCTGGCCTGGAATTGTCCGGACATATCCGTCGCATGGCCGATCGACCAGCCCCTGTTATCCGCCAAAGACCGGCAGCATCCCACCCTGAGCCAGCTACTGGCCCAATGGACCGATCCCACCCGCCGCCATCCATGACCCTTTTCCGAGGCCCCCAACAATGAACGCCCCGTCCCAGGCCCACTGGCATCTCTCCATGCTGCTGGTCGCGCTGACCGCACTCATGCCCATCACCATCATGAGCAGCCAGACGATCCCCAGCGGGCTGTTCTATGGCGTGGCCCTGGTCAGCCTGATCCTGCTTGCGCTGCGGCGCTTTGCCGGGGCCGGCCCGATCAGCCGCCACCATCGCGGCGTGCTGATCTGCATGGCGGCCCCCACGCTGGCCGTGCTCTGGTCCGCCCTGGCGCATGGCCGCCTGGTCGGCCTGGATCTCGAAGTCGCCCTGCGGTTTTTCCTGGGCTTCTGGGTGCTGTTGCTGGCCTACCGCAGCATTGGCAACGCGCAGGCCCGCTGGGGCTTGTGGGGCTTTCTGGCGGCCACCGCCGTAGCGGCCACTTATATCCTGGTGCTGGCCCCCGTCGAAGACACCGGCCGCCCGCAAACCAGCGCTATCTATAACGCCGTCGGTTACGGCAGCCTGACGGCCTTGCTGATGACCCTCTGTGTCGCCGCCCTGCGCCTGCCCCTGTGGCGGATCCCGGCCCTGCCGGGCCGGGCGCAGCCGGCCGGCGCGCAGCCAGTCGGGGTGCGGGCATTGCTCGTCCTTCTGGCGCTGGCCGCCCTGGTGGCCGTAATCTATACGCAAACCCGCACGGCCTGGATGGCGATCCCGATCTTCATACTCATTCTCGCCGCGCTATTCATCCCGCCCCAAAAGCCGACGCGCCTGCTGGCGGCGGCCATACTGGGTGTCGTGGCCGTGGGCGCGCTGCTGGCCTTCAACAGCACCGTGCAGGATCGCGTGGCCGAAGCCTATGAAGAAGCCACCACCTGCACGGGCGACCAGCGCACGGCCAATACGTCGATCTGCATCCGCCTCCAGTTGTGGCGTTCGTCGCTGGACATGCTGGCCAAACGCCCCTGGGCGGGCACGGGCTCCAAGCGCCACTTCAATGACTACCTGGTGGCCGAATCCCTGCCCCTGGGCCTGGTCTCCCCGCAGGTCGCCGAAAACTGGGGTGAACCGCACAATGACCTGCTGCTCTACCTCACCAGCTTCGGCTGGCCGGGCGGCCTGGCGCTGCTGCTGATCTACCTGGGCCCCGCCTGGGTATTCGCCCGCCGCCTGCTAGGCGCCGGGCCGCCGGCGACACGCGCGGCGGCCGCCATGGGCCTGGCGGTCTGCCTGGGCTTCCTGATCTTCGGGCTAACCGAAACCTTGTTTCGCAGCATGCGCACGGTGTCCTTCTACACCTTGTGCGTGGCTTATTTCATGGCCTTGTCGGACAACAGCGTGACGGACGCGGGCCGGATCTCGCGGTCGTAGTCCACCAGCCGGTTGCCGGCGACCACCTGGCGTGTCATGGGCGTGAGACGGCCGGCGGCCAGGTCGCACCCCTTGTGCAGCGGTGTACGGATATCGGCCAGCGTCAGCACGGTATCCAGAAAACATGTGCTGTCTACTGGCCTATCCTTGTTGTCCACCAGGCTGGCCTGGCGCTCATCGTCGAAATAACCGGGCTTGAGCCAGAACAGCAGCGGGATGCTGTAATTATAGGGGGTCTGGCCGCCGTACAGGCTGCGGCCATCTTCGAAAATCGCCGTGCCGTGGTCCGAAATAAACGACAGCGACGCCCGGCCCGGCGTGCGTTTCAGGGCGTCCACCAGCTGCGATAATACGTAATCCGTCTTGAGGATCGTATTGTCGTAGGTATTGTCCAAGATCGGCTTGTCGGCGGCCGTGGGTGATCCATAAGGTACTTGCCGGTAAGACGGGCCAAAGACCTCGAAACGGTCATCATAACGATCCTGGTAATTGAAATGGCTGCCGATCATCTTGAAGACGATCAACTTGCGCGGCGCGTCCTCCGCCAGAATACGCTGCACCGCCTGCAAGCCTGCCAGATCGGCCAACTCGCCCTTGGGCGGCTCGCTGTGCACGTAATGATCGGCCTCATTCACAATCAGGTTGACCGCACTGTCACCCCCATGGCGCGGGCCCAGGTAGCTGACGTAGTAGGTGTCGTAGCCCGCCTCCTTGAAGGCCGTGATCAATGATTTTTCAGGATAGATCCGCCCGTCGAGCGCCGCCAGGCTGCGCGTCAGGATCACGGGGGTGGACTGCAGCGTATAGGCCGCGTTCGAAATCGCATCGGTGAAGCTGATCAGGTCGGGCTGTCGCGCCAGCAGCGGCGTCGTGTCGCGATGATAGCCATTGATGCCCAGCCGGTCGCCCCGCGCCGTTTCACCCAGCACCAGCACCACGGTATCCTGCCCCCCATAGCCTGGCTCCGCCCCCCACTGAAAACGGGCCCGGGCCTGAATGCGCTGCAGATTGTCGGCATATACCTGCTGCGCCTCGCACAGACCGGCATAGACTCTGTGCAGTAGGAAACCATCGGCCCACAACAGGCCGCCCATCGAGGCCGCCGAGACGGCCAGCAGCCCCGGCCCCACCCAGCGGCCCGCGGGGATGCGCGCCCCCCAGCGCCGCGCCAGCCCGAACAGCAGCACGATACCCAGCAGGAACAAAGCGCTCAGATATTCATACTTGCTGCCCAGGTTCGCCAGGCCCGCTGCGACCTCGCCCGCGTTGGTATCGGCCAGAATGGCCACCAAGTCGGGAATCAGCTTGAGCGGGTTCTGATGGCCCAACAGCTTGGACGCATAAAAATACAGCCCCAGCAGCAGTGCCACCAGGCCTGTGAACGCCAGGGTAACCCACCGCCAGCCCCGCACGAGAAACCCCAGGGCGACCAGCAGCGTCAACAGGCTGTACCCTATGGGCACGTGCACTTTGCGATATAGCGCTGCACATAGGATGGCAAACACCAGGTACGTGATCGCCAGCGCCACCGGCGAGCGCGCCCACCGGGCCATCACCGTCACGCCTCCGACCCGTGTGCCGGACGTTGCAGCCCGCCCTCGACCTGCCTGCGCAACCGTGCAAACGCGCGCAGCACTTCGGCGGGCCGCAAGGCGTTACGCCAGTAGCGGTCCCGCAGACGCCCGCCGATCAGCCACCGGGGGTACACGAAAGCCGCCGGCGACCAGGCCGGCAGCCAGCAGCGCGTGCGCGTGGGGCGCCCGGTGAGTGACAGCGTGGGAATCCCCACGTTGGACGACAAATGCCCAATGCCCGATTCATTGCCGATGAACCAGCCCGACTGGTGAATAAAGCGGGCGACGGCCGACAAGGACGGCAGCTCGGGCAAACCCAGGCCCAGATCGCGCACCCACAGCCAATCAGGCCGCTCGACCGGCGAGACGATGTAACACGGCTCGAAGCCCTGATCCTGCAGGCGCAGGCCCAGCGCCCTGAAATGCTGCGGTGCCCAGCAGCGCTGCGCCCCGGTGGACGTTGGATGAATCACCACGCGCTGGGGGTGGCAGCGCCATGCCGACGGATCGGGCGCGCGCATGCCGTTGTCGGCCGTAGCCTGCGCCAGGCCCAGATAGTAGTGACAGAACCGCACGATCTGGTCCAGCTTGGTGAAATCGCGCCCCGTGACCCGTACCAGGCCATCGTAATACAAGGCCCGTGGATGGTGCGCGTGCAGGTCGAATGGCCAATCAACGTGCATCTGCAGCGCCAGATCGAACCCTTGCAAGGCCTGCGTGGCCTGCGCCTCGGCCAGTGCCAGGCGCAGCGCCAACCCGGGCAGCCAATCCGCCAGGCCCTGGGCATAATCCCCAAACACACAGACCTCGCGCCCGGCCGCCTGCAGGTTGTGCGCAATGGTGAGCATCAGCAGCGAATCCCCCAGGCGCGGCGCCAACAGCACCGCCACCCGCTGGCTGGCCTCGACCTGTTCGCGCACCCGGGCCATGTCGGCCAGGTCGCGCGGCGCCAGCCGCCGAATCGCCGCGTCGTCCCCCAGACCGGGCGCCGCCGGCTGGCTCATCGCGCCCCCCAGCCCGTGAGCACGATGCGCACCGTCTTGAACAGAATCAGCAAATCCAACCATAGAGAAAAATGCTTGATGTAGTAAAAATCATGCTGGATCTTGATGCGCGTGGACTCGGTGTCATCCGCATAACCCTGCATCACCTGCGCCCAGCCGGTGATCCCGGGGCGCACGACGTGACGGTAAATGTAAAAAGGGATCTCTTCTTCAAAGCGGTCGACAAATACCCGCTGCTCGGGCCGTGGGCCGATCAGGCTCATGTCGCCGCGCAACACGTTAAAGAGCTGGGGCAGCTCGTCCAGGCGGGTCTTGCGAATGAAGCGCCCCACCCGCGTGATGCGGTCATCGTCATTGCCCGCCAGGCGCGCCCCGCGGGCCTCGGCATCCACCACCATGCTGCGGAACTTGAAGATACGGAAATCGCGGTTGCCCAAGCCCACCCGGTTCTGCACAAACAAGGCCGGGCCCGGGCTGTCGAGCCGGATGGCCAGCGCCACGACGGCCATCAGCGGCAGCACCAATGGCAGGCTGACGATCACCAGCACCATCTCGATCAGGCGCTTGCTGATCACGTACAGGGGCGCCGGCAGCAAGGTACCAACCTCGTTTTCCGACAGGTGGTCGATCTGAACACGGCCCGTGAGCCCTTCGACCACCTGGCGCACATTGAACACCGGGATGTGCGCCAGGATACAGCGCGCCAGGAAGCGTTCCCACTCGGGCGTCATGCTGGTGCCGGCCAGGTCGGCCACGATGCCATCGTAGCGAATGCCCTGCAGGTCAGGCGCCTGCAAGTGCCGAAACTCGACATTGGGCGCGGGCTGCAGCGCCGTCGTATCCGCCATGGGCAAAATAGCGAATTTCAGGCGCCGGTAGCGCCGGCCGATGTAATAACTGGAATAGCACCACAGCAGCGCCAGTCCCCAGGCCACCAGCAATGCCGAGCGTGAATAACTGCTGCGCGTAAAAAACAGTACTGCAAACGAGAGTGCATACACGCCTGAGACGACGGGCGCGATGTGGGCCCACACATGCCCGCCCACGAACGTGGACAAGCGCCGCAGCAAAATGAACGACAGCACCCAGGCGCTGCCAGCCGCCCACAGCGTATTGACGCGGTTCTGCGTCAGGTGTTGCCATTGGGAAACATCCCACAGCCACAAGGAGGGCAGAATCACACAGCACAGCAGGCCCGCCAGCAGCTGGCACGGCACTGAAAACAACAAGACTTCGTACCAGCGCGAATGACGCCGTGCGTGCGAAGTGGCTGACGTATCCTGTGGCATATCCTAACAACCCTCTTGCAAACGCCCATCAGGATGCCCTGCGTTTGGCCCAGGCCCGTGCCGCGTAATGACCCATCAACCCCGCCGCCGTGGGCCAGGACAGGCCCAAGTGATGGCGATAGATGTGCCACTGCCAACCCGCATTGCGCCAGATATTGGCTGAACGCGAGCCCGCCTGCACGCGGTAATCTGCCAACGGCTGCTCGCTTGGCACGCGCCGGGCTTCGCCTGCGCGCTGTACGGCCTGCAGCCAGAACAGATAGTCTTCATGCCCGATCGATGCGAAGCGCAACTCCCGGGCCAGGCCTGCCCGCAACATCCCAGTGGACAAGCCAATTACATTACCACGCAGCAGGTCATGAAATGTCACCCTCAACACGGGGGTCACCCGGTTGAGCACTCCTTCCGCCCCAAAGCGCTGATACGCCGTGTAGCTGATGGCACAGCCTGTCGCCTGCAGGCTGGCACACTGTTGTGCCAGCTTGTCCGCATGCCAGCGATCGTCACTGTCCAGGAACGCCACGTACTCGCCGCGCGCTTCGGCCAGCGCCCGGTTGCGGGTTTCAGCCACCCCGCGATTGACGGGGTTGACCAGCACACCGACACGGGCGTCCGATTCGGCATGCGCCTGCGCGATCGCCAGGGTGTCATCGGTGGCGGCATCCACCACCACCAGCAGTTCCCAGTCGGCCAGGGTCTGCGCCTGAACCGACGCGATGGCCTCGGCCAGCGTGGCCTGCGCGTTCCAGGCCGGCATGACGATGGAGACCAGTGGCAAGCGGGACGATGCGCCGGCTAACGACATCTCACACCCTATGTGCAAGCGTTCTGGCGACCTTCGAGCGTACGCGGCGCACGAACCGAACGCCGCGCCGATGCGCGCGCCAGAACCACCAGGCCTGCCGGTCCATGGCCTTTTGCAGCCGCTCGTTTCGCTGGATCAGCCGGACCTCCAGCTCGGGATAGCCGGGCATGACGCCGTCATCCGCCAGCCGACACCCATCGAGCACAAACATATGCTGGCTGGCGGCCTTGACCATGTAGCTGTCCAAAACACCGGCCAGGTAAATGTAGCTGATGTCGGAAAAGCCATAAAGGCGCTCGACCGACTCCCGGCTGGCCGTATCATTGACTACCTCGTAGAGCCATCGCAGGCCCAGCTGCCACGCATTGGGCTGTGCAGAGGTCACACAAGCCATGGCCAGCAGGAATTTCAGGTGGTAGCCATCCGGATGACGCCATGACTCGAACTCGGGAAACACCTGGACAAAATCATCGAACGAGGCCAGTGCCAAGTAGTTCTGGCGCAGGATATTCCACTCGTTGCTGATGCGTATGAACACATCGGCGCGCTCACCGCTAATGTTGGAACGATTGCTAAAGCGCCTGAAAAGTGTCAATCGCTCTGGCAACACATCCACCGGATAATGCTGCAGCACGCGCGACCACATTTCCGCATCATCCGTCTGTGCCAGCCCGTAGCGGTATGCACCCAGCTTTTCGTAGCAGCGCTTGCGAATCAGCACGCTGGGATGGCACAGGGCATTGGTGCCGTCGAACAGATTCCTGAGCAGCACCCAGCGGGACCGATGGGGCCGGTTCAGCCACTCGCTGTGAACCTTATTGCCATACTCGTCGATCATCTGCACCCAGGTGAACACAGCGGCCACGTCGGGGTGCGCATCCAGCCAGGCCACCTGCCGCTCGAGCTTTTCCGGCGCCCAGGCATCATCGGAATGGTGCATGGCGATGTATTCGCCGGCAGCATCGGTGATCGCCTGGTTTACCATGGAAATGATCTGTGCAGGCCGGTCTGAACGACGCGCCTGAATGCGCGCATCAGTCTGACGGCTGATCAGGGTCCACGACGCATCGGTAGAGGCGTCATCGAGGATCAACAGCTCGAAGTCAGAAAACGTCTGCCCAAGCACACTCTGGATGGCCTGCTCGATGAACGTCTGATGGTTGTACGAGGTAAGGAGGACGGATACTCGGGGCATGATCAAGAAACCGCGGCAGGCGCCGGCCGGCCGACAATACGAGAGGGCCTATCGCCCAATCAGGCAGTCGAAGCGATAATACGCACATGTTAGCTGCTCGGACTGTTCGCAGATGGATGCCGTCAGCCCCTGGGCCTCGACCAAGCCGATAAATTCATCCCTTCCCCACCACGTGCCAATGTGGGGGATCCCTTCGGCCTTCAGCTTCTGGTAATACGCCATTTTCTCGTCGGTATCGTAGTAGACCGACAGCTTGCCGGCATCGGGCACACCGCCTATATGGAACTTTTCGACTGTGCCCGACTGGCTAATCGCGTGCAACAGACGTGACAAGCTTTCCGTATCCAGACACGACACCGAGTCGCGCAGATACACCTTGTTCATGCCGTGGAAAAACTTGCTGGGCAGGCGCGACACATCGGCAATCTCATAGTGGATGTTATCGGCCACGCTGTGCTGCCGAGCGTAGTGAATCAGACCTTCTGAAAAATCCACCCCAGTCACGGCACGGACCCTCGGCGCCACCGCCCTGGTGATCAGGCCATTGCCGCAGCACAGATCGGCCACGCAGTCCGATAGCTGCAGATTAAGCGACTGGACGACCGCATCGATCGCTAAATTCATCTGCACATCGCTAACTTCCTGGCCATTGACGGTTCTTTCCACCTGCCGCAACGGTGCATCCGCGAATTTCTCGGCCAATACGTTATAACGGTCTTTCCAATAAGTAGTCATGTTCGTCAACCATGAGGATGGGCCCATCAAGGACCCTGCAGCACGCGGCGCACCACGTCGATCAAGTGATCCATCTGCCTGTCTGAATATCGTTGATCGCAGGGCAAGGCCAGGCAATGATCCAGCAGCCATTCTTCGGCCTCGTGGCCGGCCACCCGTTCGCGCGCCTCTTCCCAGTAGGTTGGCACGAACACATCATGCTGTGCGAGTGATTTTCTTATACAGGTCACCCGACGATCTAACAGTAAAGGATAGCACAAGGGGACTGTCGTCTCTTCCATGTGCCAGTACACCCGGTTCACCCTATTGAATGCCGCGGCCAGGCGCATGAAATTCGCCCGTCGCCGCGCCCGCAGCTGCGCCATGTCGATGCTGCGCAGGATCCTGCGGCTCAGGCGCGACATCGCCAAAGGCGTACTGTCTTCCAGCTGCCGGTTGGCCTCGAGGAATGCCTGGTAGCCCTCCCGGGCCGAACCTGACATGCGCATCAGCAGTGGCACCATCCGGGCCATCGAATGGGTGTCTTCCACGGCCGGTGCCTGCACGTGGGCCGATCGTGTGCGCAAGAGCCCCCCGTCCGGCAGTCCAGCAAACTTGCGCGGCGAATAAATGGCCCCAAAAGCACAATGATCATCGGCAAACAGCGCCTGCGTATTGTCGATTATAAGTTGGTCTAGCGTCAGCTTCAGCAGCAACTCTGACAGAGGCGGGTTGGATAAGCCAAAGTAATTAATATAAATAAGCGCCGCATATTCTGGAATTCGCTCAGAAACAACCGGACGCAGTGCGTAATCTAGAAAATAATATCGCGGTGTACAGCCAGCAGCCTGAATAGACTCAAGAACCGAGTTGCAAACATACGCTGGAACCCAGCACTCCCGAAACCGGGATCCCGTCAAAAGGGCGCGCAACGCAGCGCGAGCCGACTGAAATTTCAGGTAAGGCCGTGGAAATGGGTCACCGTAATCAGCCAAATCCAGCTCAAAATAACCACCGATCTCCGACTCGCTCCTCTGAGTAATAGTTCTTGCAAGCATACCTTTTGTTTTTGCCCTATTAATGCCTTTTGCGTCCATCGTCTTAGGGGCGGTCCGATCAAGTCACTTTGACGGTTCATTCAAGCGGCACGATCAGCCCGAATTTCATAAGTTGACAGCTGTGCCCACGACGATGTGCACTAGGCTGGTCATATCCACCCCGATGTGCGCCTCCATGTCAAAGTGCCACTGATTAACCTTTCTTGGTCTAGTACATCTCGGAATGCCACGTGCCCGTCACGTTCCTGATGAAACCACCCACCTCGATGATCGCCGCATCCATGATCGTGCCCTTGCGTACCATCATCCCCTGATCGGCCAGCAACAGGTTGACTGCCTCCAAAGCGTCGAATCGAGGTATTGTCATAGAGCACTTCTTCCATGTATATCTAATAATTTACGTGTACCCAAGACGCCGTTATACATAAGCACATCGATGATCGACAGCGATGACTGCAGGGACCGATGCGGTTGCCCATAAACGACCTCCGTGGCAGGCATCGACGTTAGTCGAATCCCATGGGCCCTAAACTTGCTTTCATCCAGTAACGCAAAACCACCTGCTGGATTGATCAGCTCGGTCGCCCCAAACGCCAGTGCGTGTACCAATGGCCAATCACCCGGCCCATCTACAGCAGAATAATCAAAAGAGAATTCTGAAGATACGA
This sequence comes from Castellaniella sp., assembly GCF_041675725.1. Lineage (GTDB taxonomy): Bacteria > Pseudomonadota > Gammaproteobacteria > Burkholderiales > Burkholderiaceae_B > Castellaniella. The sequence goes on from NZ_JBAYTI010000036.1 coordinate 18,371, forward strand.
CAATATCAGTATCTATAGTCAGTAGATCGCAAATTTGCCTAATCAATCGGCAATTTAGATGGCCGATGGTTTCGTCCTCAGCCTCTGCCAATAACGAATCTACAAAGCCATATATTTCGTCAAAATACGGAGCCGACACCTTGTACACACCAAGCTGCTTCAGGATCTTACTATGCCAATTGGTGTCTGTGGCGATCTGTACATCCTTGATCGCCGTCCGTCGTGCATGACGTATGACCGGTACAATAATATATCGCCAAGTTCCATCATTCATCAGGATACGATTACGGTTGACCCAACCCTGGCGCATGTATTGTGCCTCATCGAACAGCACAAAAACATCCGCTGAATGAATCAATCTCCAATAGCCAATATAAGGAAAAAAATAAGGCTGCATGCCGGCCAAGCGTGTCATAGACTACCCTGCTGTCGGATAATGTAAATAATGCGTTCCACGTCTGATTGAGACAAATCAGGGTATATTGGCAAACACAATATTTCATTGGCAACCTGTTGCGCCACAGGCAGCGCATCAGGGTGTGCTGACGGCAAATCCGCATACACTGTAGAATCGCTGATCAACGGATAGAAATAGCGTCGCGCACGTATACCCTCCTGGAGCAACACCTCGAAGAGTTGATCCCTAGTCAGCGGATAACCTGATCGTACGCGTATCGGAAAATACGCATAATTAGGCTTACAGCCATGTCTCCATTCGTAACACTCGATTGATCTTACATCCGCGAGGCCTTTCCGATACGCCGTATCCATCCGCTGGCGACTAACGATAGATTGCTCAACTAGGTTCAATTGAGCCAACCCTAGTGCAGCATTGAATTCGCTCATCTTTCCGTTCAAGCCCAAGGCTCCCACAGTACCATCGTTCATGATGCCGAAATTCTTGAGCCTATCGATCTTTTCCTTCATGTGTCTGCTGCGGCAAACCACAGCTCCACCTTCGAAAGTATTGAAAACCTTGGTCGCGTGAAAGCTCAATACAGATACATCACCGTACGCGAATAGATTGCGATGAGCCATCTTGACGCCGAAAGCGTGCGCTGCGTCGTAGATCACCTTCAATCCGTGTTTTTTGGCTAATCCGTCAATTGCCTCGACGTCACACGGCTGTCCATATACATGAACCGGCATGATCGCCACGGTATTAGCGCTAATCGCTGACTCAATACAATCTGGATTGATGTTCAAGGTATGCTCATCAACATCCACAAACACTGGCCGCAGGTGATTCCACATCAGCGAATGCGCAGTGGCCACAAATGAAAACGGTGTCGTGATGACTTCACCAGACAAATCCAATGCACGCAAAGCCACAATCAGGCCAACGGTACAGTTCGTGAATAGTGAAACATGCTCTACGCCCAGATACTGGGATAAGGCATCTTCGAATTGTTCATGAAATTCTCCGCCATTTGTCAGATTTCTGGATGCCCACATTTTTTTCAATGCGGGCATTAATGCCTCCAGAGGCGGGAGAACAGGCTGAGTCACATGTATGACTGGTTGCTTTTTCATTTTAAATCTGCCCTGAAATCCAACCTATGGCAAACACTAAAATAACACATTCGCAGGATACTATCTGACTCGACATTCCATGATCGCCCACTTACCAGCGCGATCAGGATCGCTCGTGGCTAAGCCGAACGGCGCGATATGATTGAGCCGCAAATCCGCATCGTCTTCTATTAACATGCGATATTCTTCCGCTGTTCTTTCTCTGCCGCCCGTTAGCAACAGCATAGAATAATCATTCGCAATTGTTGCAGGGGATTCTTTCACACGTCTGGGCAAAATCTCTTCGATCAGAATCAGCGTACTGCCCTTCCCCATGGATTGTCTGCAATGACGCAATATGACCTTCGAACGCTCGTCGTCCCAATCATGGATAATATTTGACAATATATATAAATCACCACCCTGTGGATAGGGACCATCAAACAGATCCCCCTCTGTAACTCTTATTCTTCGTTCTAAACCAGCGTCGGCAATACGTATTCGAGCCTCGCTGATTACGCCAGGCGCGTCAAATAAAGTCGCCTGTGCACAGCGGCTTTCAGAAAGAATCGCGATCAGAAGAGCGGCATTGCCACCACCTATATCAACGATATGCTCAAATCTAGAAAAATCATAGGTTTTCCGTATCCCAGAAATACGACGATGAACTGAATCCTGCATAAGTCCGTTGAAATACCTAGACAAGTCGGAATGCTGACTCAAGTAGCTGAAATAATCGAGCCCAAACACATGGTCGAAGGCGGGCTGACCAGTTTTAAGCGAATGATAAGCAGACGCTGAAGCAGGATAATGGATTGCGCCAAGGTACAGTATACGATCACGCATCGATTCCGGGTGATCTGCGCGTAGTATACGACCGACCTCCGTAAGCTGGAAACGGCCATCATCGGTTTCCCCAAGCAGGTTCAAGACTACCATCATGCGCATGAAACGCCGTAATGCAACTGGATCAAGCTGAAGATGCTGAGCCAGTTCGCCCGAGTCACAAGGAGTCGAACCAATACCGTCAGCAACTCCAGCCAAAACTGCCGTATGCAATACTTGTGTCATGACAAACCCACCGGCCATACGACGAATAGCGTCCTGCGGTGCCTCTGCTGACCCCGTAACGCCCTGGCCAGAAGGCTTCATAGGTACTTCAGATATAGCCATTACTTATTCTCGCAAACTGATATGCACTGAAATTTACTATATCGCCGGATTTCAAAATACTTAACCATTCTGCCCTTGCACGTCATTCCAATGACTGAACACTTCCTCATAAACTGCCAAATACTGCGGCACCACCACCCCCTGCGCCCACCGCCGCACAGCCCGCTCGCGCGCGGCATGCCCCAGTCGCGCGCGCCGGGCCGAATCACCGAGCACCCACTGGATGCCCTGGGCCAGATCACCGGTATCGTAGGGTTTGGCCAGGTAGCCGGTTTCCTGGTGCACCACCACGTCAGGCAGGCCGGTGCAGTCGAATGCGACCACTGGACAACCGCAGCTCTGGGCTTCCGTGCCTGATTGCGGCAGATTTTCCTGTCGCGATGGCACCACCATGACGTCTGCTGCACTATACGCCAGGGCGAGCGATGCGTCGTCATGCAAGGGGCCCAGCCAATGCAACGGCACCCCCAGCTGGGGCGGTTCGGCGGGCTCACTCTGGCCGAAGATCACGCACTCGACCCCCGGCATACGATGCCCCAGCTCGATCAGCGCTGTCTCCAGCAAATCCCAGCCCTTGTTCGGATCCCGGCCGCCGCCAATAGCGCCGAACATGATCAGAAGCGAATCAGGTGGCAGGCCCAATATCCCCCGCGCAAAGGTTTTGGGCCACGGCCGGAAACGTTCGACGTCCAGGACATTGGGGATCACGTGCACTGGCCAGCCCTGCATCAGCGCACTGTCGCGCACGCAGCGAGCCAGCCACTGACTCGGCGTCACGATCGGGATGGGCCGGCGCCAGGCCCGTTTCTTGCGTGCCCAGACCCAGCGGTCCAGATCGGGCCAACGCACCCCGGCGGGCTTGTTGTCCTGCCAATAGCCAACCCGCCAGCGCACGCCTTCATGGTCGGGCGCCAAATGCGCAGCCCCTCCAAAGGCCCACATGTCATGCAGCGTCCAGACGTGCGGCTTGTGAATCGCACCGATTTCGCGGATCGACAGGCACTCGCCCCCCACCCAGTGCAGATTGACCACGTCGACCTCACCCAGCGCACGCCTGGACAGAATACCGGACGGCAGGACGTTATACGATTGATACACCGCATCGGGCCTATGCTGCAATCGGGTGATCAGCCGGCCCACACGAGGCCGCAAGCCATTGAAAAACGTCGAGACCCACCCGCTTGGGCCCATGGTACGCCAATCGTCCCCCTCTTTGATCACGACCCGCATGGCACTCTCGTGCTGCGTCATCGCCAGCGCCCTATCCAGGCGCCAAGCTGCCCGGGCCGCCCCACCTGCACGATCGTAGGTCGATACATGAAGGATCTTCATGACCGCCCCAAACGGCGCGACAGCCAGTGCCGGGCCGACTGCTTGAGGTAGCCGCCAGCCGTGTAGCCCTCGTGCACGTATACCCGGGGCAGGGCATGCAGATGGCGCCCGTGCATCGGGAACACATTGCCAAACCGTGTCGTGGTGGCGGTCTTGTAACCGGCACGGGCCGCGAGCTGGAATTCTCTGGCGCCGGCTTCGGCCACGCCCCCGAACGGATAGCAAAAATGCTCGACCGGCCGGCCGATCTGCTGCTCGATGGCCTGCCGGCTGCCCGCGATCTCGTCGTAGGCCGCTGTTTCCGATAGCTCTGCCAGGACGGGGTGCGTGATGGTATGTGAACCGATCGTCACCAGGGGGTCATCGGCCAGCGTGCGGACCTGCGACCAATCCAGGGCATGCGCGGCGCACAGTGCGGCCCAGTCTACGTCGCCTGCCGACCCCATGACCTTTTCGTAAGCCGCCTGCCCCGACAGGCCCGGCTGATGCATAATGTCGTGGCGCACGGCCATGAAGGCCGCCTGGCGCTCGGCCGCCGTGCGGCAAGGCAGCACCTGCCCGCTGGCCAGGGGCAGATCGGTGCAGTCACGGATCCTGGCCTCTAGCGCATACCACCACAGAATCGCCTGCCGGTCGGGAAACGAGGTCGCCAGATAGATGGTGAACGGCACGCCATGTTTCTTGAGAATGGGATAGGCCAGTTCGAAATTGTCGACATAGCCATCGTCAAAGGTGAGCACGTACCGGCGCGGCGACCGCCGGGCCGCCTGTGCTTCCTGTGCACCGCCCGCTGGCGCCTGGCCGGGCGCCACGGCGTCGTGCAGCTCGGCCAGGCTGACGAAGCGATCACCACGGGCCAGCACCGTGCGGATCAGCCGTTCGAGCCACTGCGGCGTCACCACCAGCGTATCATTGGGCGCAAACCCACCCGCCACCCGCGGACCCACCCGATGCAGCATCAGGATCGCCCCCAGGCCGAGCAGCGGATTCATCATTCGCCCGAAGCTCATTTTTGCACCCTGGCACACACAACGATCTGATAGTCAGGGTCCTGATATGCGAAAACACCCGGATCATGCACCTCTTCGGCCGCCAGCCCCTGCAGGAACATGCTGGCCGCCGCTACATTGCCGTACGTAACCACCTGGATGCGGCTCTCGTCGAAACAAGCTGATAGCAGCCGTCTCAGGGAAAGATCCGTGAATCGCCAGTAATCGCCCCAGCGGTCGTAGTCGTAGCGGGAGATCTGGCTAATCCCAGACACCGTGATCAGCGCATGACCGCCCGGCCGCAACAGGGCATGAATGGAGGCCACAGCCACGCGCACGTCGAAGATGAAGGACAGTGTCTGCGTACAGATCAGAGCATCGAACCGGCTGACCGGCACGGAATCGGGCTGCGCCAAGTCGCAGCGCACGATGCGCGCACCCTGCGCATCCCGTTCATCCGACTGCCCGAATGACCTACCATCCCCAGGCCCCGGGTATTTCAGCACGTACGGCACATGCCCTGGCGCTCCAAAACGCGCGGTGTAGGTGCTTTCTTCAATTTCGAGGCAATCGCCGCGGATCACCTGCCGTTGGGCGTCAAGGAACTGCTCTATATAGACCCGGTCGATGGGCTGCCCCCGATCCAGCCCGAACTTCCGAGAAACCGGCTGCAGGCTGGCCGGATGCACCAGGTCGAGCTGCCGTCGGCGATGCCAATGGCCAAGCCGTTGGAGTGCGGATTTCAACCTGTAAAATGACACCGTAGCCTCTTTCGCATTACACCAGCCCAACGGCTGTAAACCAAAACCCCTCCACTGCGCATGCTCAGCGTCCCATTTTGCGATAATGCACAATAAACCGGGTCGCGAACAGCAATAGCTGCAAAAACCGATTGTGCCCCAGGGCAATCAATATCCTGCATTTTTCACTCATCACCCCCAATGCATTAGCCCCACTTGCACCGGCCTGGGAAAACACGCCGGCCACAAAGGGTTCGTTGGCCACCTGGGCCCCTCCCCGAATGGCCTGCAGTAAAAACAGGCTATCGGCCGCAATGGGATACTGATTAGAATAATAGCCATAGCGCTCGTGCAGTGCCGTACGAATCGCCAGGCTCACCGAATGGTTACCCACATAGGCCAGCTCGGCGTAGAGCCATTCCCAGGGCCGCTTGCGCACTTGGATCCGCTGCTTGCCCGAACATGCCACAGCCGCCACCAAATCCGCCCCGGTGCGCGCGCAGGCTTCACGAAAATAGCGGATAGCATTGGGGTCGAGCTGGTCGTCGGCCCCCACCACCAGGTAGTATTGCCCGCGAGCCATGCGGATGGCCCGATTGAGCGCATCGTAAATACCAAAATCGCGGCGCGAATCCACGCGCACATCCAGCGTGCGGGCGGCCTCTTCCAGATACATCAAAGTATCGTCGGTCGACGCCCCATCGGCTACCACCCATTCGAAATCCGGGTCGGTCTGAGCCTGCAACGACGCGATCAGATCCGGTAAAACGGCTGCGACATTGAAGGTGGCGGTGACAACCGTGAAGCGCGGGCCAGCCCGCTTAGCGGGCGCGCCCGACACCAGGCGGGTATCGTCAGATGCGCCCATAGCGGTCTTCCAGACGCACAATGTCATCCTCACCCAGATACGCGCCCGACTGCACTTCGATCAGTTCAAGCGGAATCACCCCAGGGTTTTCCAGGCAGTGCACCTGCCCGATGGGGATGTAGGTAGACTGGTTCTCGCTCACCAGATAGGTTTTGTCACCGTTGGTGACCTGCGCCGTACCACTGACCACCACCCAGTGCTCGGCCCGGTGGTGGTGCTTTTGCACCGACAGCCTGCCCCCGGGTTTGACCGTGATCTTTTTGACCTGATAGCGAGTACCACTGCCGATTGAGTCGAAATGCCCCCAGGGACGGAACTCTTCGCGATGGCGCACGTGCTCGTCGCGGCCTGCATCCTGCAGCTGCCGCACAATGGCCTTGACGTCCTGCACCCTGTCCTTGTGCGCCACGAGCACCGCGTCGCGGGTTTCCACCACCACGAGGTCGCGAACCCCCACCAAGGCCACCAGGCGCTGTTCGGCGCGCACCAGCGTACTCTGCACATCGTGCACCAGGACATCCCCCTGCAGCTGATTGCCTTGCGCATCCGCTGGCTGTACCTGGGCCAGGGCAGACCAGGCCCCCAGGTCGTTCCAACCGACATCCATGGCCACCACAGCGGCATCCGTAGTATGTTCCATGACGGCGTAATCGATGGATTCGGACGGGCAGGCCTCGAAGGCCTCTTGTGCCAGGCGGATGAAATCCAGATCAGTGGTACGCGTCGCCCACGCCCGACGACAGGCCTCGAGCATACCCGGACGGCTGGCTTGCAGGGCCTGCAGGTAACGGCTTGCCCGAAAGAGGAACATGCCGCTGTTCCAGTAATATTCACCCGTATCCAGATACGCCTGGGCCGTGGCAGCATCAGGCTTCTCGACAAACTGGCGCACCCGCCAGCCGGCACCGGCTGGTGCGCCACGGCGGATGTAGCCATAGCCTGTTTCGGCATGATCTGGCACGATACCGAAAGTCACCAGCCGGCCTTCTTGGGCCAGGGCCCTGGCGGCCCGCACCGCCGCCTGCCAGGCGGACACATCGAGCACCAGATGATCGGCCGCCAACACCAGCAGCAGCGGGTCATTGCCCCCGTCTAAAGCCATCAGGGCGGCCAACGCAATCGCCGGTGCCGTATTGCGCCCGCACGGCTCGAGCAGCAGCTGGCCTTGGCCCAGGCCGATCTCGTGCATTTGCTCGGCGGCCAGGAAGCGGTGTTTTTCATTGCACACCAACAGCGGCGCCCCGCAGTCTAGCCCCTGCAGGCGCAGCAGCGTCTGCTGCAGCAGCGTCTGCCGCCCCCCTGGTAATGGCAGGAACTGTTTGGGTTTGTACTCGCGCGACAGCGGCCACAGGCGGGTACCGGCCCCCCCCGCCAGAATGACAGGCCACATCGCTTCGCCCGATGCGGCCACCGTCTCTGTGTGCGTTGCCGCAGCCGCGGTCAAAACGGCCGTCTGCCCGTGCGGCTTGGCGGCACTGCCAGCCGGCATGATGGACGACGTCATCAATCTGCCCCCCTATAGGCCCCCAGATGGGCCAGAAACCATGTATAAGTACGCTTCAGACCCTCTGCCAGCGAAATCTGCGGCTGCCAGCCCAAGGCCTTGATGTGGGAAATATCCAACAGCTTGCGCGGCGTACCCTCAGGCTGGGTCGGGTCGAAGACCAGGCGCCCCGTATAACCGACCACCTGCGCCAGCAAGGCAGCCAGCTCGGCAATCGAGACGTCTGTACCACTGCCCAGGTTGACATGTGAAAGCTGATCGTGACCAGGCTGCCAATATGCCTCGGGCGCCAAACCCATGATATGCACACAGCCAGCGGCCATGTCGTCCACATGCAGAAATTCACGCCTGGGCCGCCCGCTGCCCCACACCACCGCTTCCGGGCGGCCCTGCACGCGCGCCTCGTGGAAGCGGCGCATGAGCGCCGGGATCACATGGCTGTCATGCGCATGAAAGTTGTCGCCTTCCCCATACAGATTGGTGGGCATGACGCTGCGATAGTCGCGCCCATGCTGGCGATGAAACGATTCGCACAGCTTGATGCCGGCGATCTTGGCCACCGCATAGGGCTCGTTGGTGGGCTCCAGCGGGCCTGCCAGCAAAGCCGATTCTTGCATGGGCTGATCGGCCAGCCTGGGGTAGATGCACGAAGAACCTAAAAACAACAGTTTCTGTACCCCCGCCTGGTGAGCCGCCTGAATTACATTGCACTGCATCATCAGATTTTCGTAGATGAAATCGGCCGGTCGGGTATTGTTGGCGTGGATGCCCCCCACCCGTGCCGCCGCCAGGTAGACCTCGTCGATCTGATGACAGGCAAAAAATTGCCGTACCGCCGCCTGATCGAGCAAATCCAATTCGGCGCGCGGCGCCGTCACCAGCGTACGCCCGCCCTGCGCCTGCAGGCGCCGCACCAGCGCTGAGCCCACCATGCCCCGATGCCCAGCGACATACACGCGCGGTGCGGATCCGGCCGCTTGTTCTGACTGCGGATGTGCTGCCATGTCGTTCAGCTTTCCTTGGGAACGTCCACCACATAACCATGCTGCTTCAGCAGGGCGAGACGCTGCGCCTGCCGAAGATCATGGGCCGTCATCTCGGCCACCATGTCGTCGAGAGAGATCTCAGGGGTCCAACCCAACTGTCGGCGCGCCTTGCCAGGGTCTCCCAGCAAGGCATCGACCTCGGTCGGCCGAAAGTAACGGGGATCGACCGCCACGATCACATCCCCCGGCTTCACCGCCGGCGCCTTCTCGCCATGCACCTGCTCGACAACCCCTATTTCTTCGACCCCCACCCCCTCGAAGCGCAGCCCCAACCCCAGCTGGGCCGCTGCTTTGAGAATGAAATCGCGCACCGAGCACTGCACCCCCGTGGCGATCACATAGTCATCCGGCTGCGCCTGTTGCAGCATCAGCCACTGCATGCGTACATAGTCGCGCGCATGGCCCCAATCGCGCAAGGCATCGAGATTGCCCAGGTACAGGCAGGCCTGGAGCCCCTGCGCGATATGCGCCAGGCCGCGCGTAATCTTGCGCGTCACAAAAGTTTCACCCCGTCTAGGGGATTCGTGATTGAACAGAATGCCGTTGCAGGCATATAGGCCATAGGCCTCTCGGTAATTGATTGTGATCCAGTACGCGTACAGTTTCGCTACGGCATAGGGGCTGCGCGGATAGAACGGCGTGGTTTCGCGCTGCGGGGTCTCTTGTACCAAACCATAGAGCTCGGACGAAGACGCCTGATAAAACCGCGTGGACTTCTCCATCCCCAGGAAACGAATGCCTTCGAGCAGGCGCAACGTACCCAGGGCATCCACATCGGCAGTGTACTCGGGCGACTCGAAGCTGACCGCCACATGCGACTGCGCCGCAAGGTTATAGACCTCGTCGGGCCGCACCTGCGCCAGAATGCGAATCAAATTGGATGAATCGGTCAGATCGCCATAGTGCAGGATCAGCCTGCGCCCGGACTCATGCGGATCCTGGTACAGATGATCGATACGCTGCGTATTGAATGACGACGCCCGACGCTTGAGGCCATGCACTTCGTATCCCTTAGCCAGAAGGAACTCGGCCAGATACGAACCGTCCTGCCCCGTGATACCCGTGATCAAGGCTTTTTTGCGGTGTTCGGCGATGCTGATATCTTGCATGCATATACTCTTGGCTGGTTATCTATTTTCGATGAAGCGGGCAATCTACAACCGCGCATCTTCAGGGATGGACCGCTCCATGATCAGGTCGCGTTGCGCCCGATCATAAACGAAAAAGGGCTCGTACTGATTTAGTGGATCACGTTCGGGATTTCGGTAGGCCAGCAACATTAAAATCGCCAGGACGCCAATGCACCCGGCAATGAAAAAAGAGCGCTCGCCATCCGACTTGCCGGTAAGAACCACGCTGAACAGCAAAGGATGCACCGCCAACAGTGCCCAACTGATCCTTGAGACATGGATCCCGAAGGGCAGCGCGGCCGAATAAAGCAGTATCCCCAGAAAAAAACAATTGAAGAGATAGCCATGGTTGGCATCCACGGCAATCTTTTTTCGGTTGAGCAGAAAATAAATGAAAACACAGCACATCAAAGCATATATCTTGTAGCCGCTATCCGACAGCTGGTATTCGAAATAATAGGAATACCAGCCCGTCCAAGTCGACACCTGGCGGATCATCGATGACCCCAGAACCAGCGCAAGTGACCACAACAGGATATAAAGCCGCACATCCAGCAGCCGCGCCAGGTGTTTGCGCAACAAAACAAGCGGAATCAGTATGATGACCGACGCATGAAACAGGGCCGCCAGCAACATCAACCCCAAAGACCACAAAAGATTCCGGCCGATCTGGCTGGCCACGTACACAAAGATGGCAATGGCCACGAATTGCCGCACGACGCCCAGGCTATCCAAAAATGCCATGGGCAGGCACAAGAAGGAAAAAATCCCAATCTGGCTCAGGCGATGGGCTTGGCAATACCGGTTGAACGCAAGATAATAAAACAAGACGACCAATGCGCTGGAAAGCACAAAAAAGACTGCTGGATCCGTTGCGTCGCCCAGGCCCATCAATACGCGCGACAATGGTTCAAACCGATCCACATCACCGGATTGGATGAAATGATAGTAAACGGGATAATCATACCCGGCATTGAACCGCAAGCTGGAAAACACAAACAGCGCAAGAAAGCTCAACGACAACTGGACCCGCGTCGCGAGCCTCAGATAGTGGACGTACAGCAAATAAACCAGCAGCAGAAGGTAATACACCATTGCTTTTTTACCGAATACTCAC
>NZ_JBAYTI010000037.1:0-28413 GCF_041675725.1 Castellaniella sp.
ACAAAGCAGAAGGAAGAGACAGACCTTGCCGCCAAATCCGCTGACACCGGGAAGGCCATTGCCTGGCTCACCACAATCGACGGGCTGAACAAGGAAATCATCAACCTGGCCGATGAAGCGAGCAAACTGCAGGGCGATATCGAGGCGTTCAAACCGGATCGTGAAAAGCTGGGCCGGGCTTTGAGTGCCGCCTCACTGGACGGCGCATACGCAACGCTCACCGCCACCCGCAAACAGCAGGCGGATGACAGAGCAGGCTTGAAAGCTGAGGAAGAGGCTCTTCCTGGACTGGAATCCTCCGCCAAGGAACAGGCCGAGGCACTGAAATCGGCTGAGCAACAAGCCGCTCGGGCAAAAGAAGCGCTGAAAGCGGCCACGCCTACATTGCAGAAGGTTCGCTCCCTCGACCAGAAACTTGCTGATCAGAAAAAGGCCGTTTCGGAAGGTTATGAGGACTGCAAGAAGGACGCGGCAAAGATTGATGCAGACAAAAAAGCTCGACTCGAAGAGCAGGAAAAACGATCCAAGGCTCATGAGACGCTGGAACTTGTGGGCTGCTACATCAAGGAACATGCACAGGATGAATGGCTGATCGGCGGTCTGGCTGGTGTTGAAGAACAGTTGAGCGGCCTGCTCTCCAAGCAAAATGAAATCGTTCAAAAGGAGGCCGCTCAAGAAACGGCCACGACGGCTCAGGAACTGGCGGCAAAGTCACTCGACGACTGTCAGAAGCAATCCAGCAATCGGAAGCAGAAGCTGGAGGACGCCTCAAAACAGCTTCAGCAGGGCAAGGATGCTTTGAGCCAGCTACTTGGGGACCGCTTGTTGCGGGAATACCGCACCGAGAAGGAAACCCTGCTGCGAGAAATGGCCTTCCTGATGAAAATTGCAGAACTTGAAGATCACCGGGCAAAACTGGAAGACGGCAAGCCCTGTCCGCTCTGTGGCGCGACCAAACACCCCTTCGCGGAAGGGAATGTACCCGTCCCCGATGAAACCGAACTGAAGATCGACGCCCTGACCAGACTGATTTGCAAAGCCGAGGATCAGGAAGCCGCCATCAAGAAACTCGAAGAAGCTGAAAGCCTGGCCCGTAAAAACCTGACGGAGGCTGAAAAGCTGGAGTCAGCAGCGGCTAATGACAAGAAGGCCGCCGAGAAAGCCCTCGCCGATGTGAAGGACAGCCTGGTGAAAATCCGTGCTGATTTTGCCGAACGCATGCAGTCTGTCTCTACCAAACTCCAGCCGCTTGGTATTGCGGACATCCCTGAAAAGGACATTTCATCACTTATTGAAACCCTTAAGGCGCGGCTGAAGGAGTGGCAGACCCAGGCCAAGAACAAGGCGGACATCGAGAAACAGATTGCCGACATCGACAGCGAGGTGAAGCGGCTGGATGCGGTTATCGAAACTCAAAGCACCGCCCTGACCGAAAAGCTGGAGCGTCTTGAAACATTGAAAAGGGAACTCGCCGCTGGAAGTGATGAGCGCAATGCACTGTACGGCGACAAGAATCCCGACGATGAGGAGCGCCGTTTAAACAAGGCGATTTCAGATGCCGAAGATGCCGAAAAGCAGGCCAGAGAACGGCACAATGAGCTCCAACAAAAATGGAATACCGCAAAGGCCCACGTCGAATCTCTGAAGAAACGCATCGAGCAACGCGAGCCGGAACTGAGAAGGCTTGAAACAGAATTCTCCGCAGCACTCGCGCCTGTTGGCTTTTCAAATGAAGAACAGTTCCTGGCGGCCATACTGCCCGCTGAAGCTCGGGCGGAGCTGACAGCCACGGCCAAGGATCTGGATGAGCGTGAAACGGATCTCAAGGCCAGACAGAAGGATCGGGAAACACGCCTGGCTACGGAAATGGCCCGCAAGGTCACCGACAAACCGCTGGAAGAGCTTGAGCCACAATTCAAGGAGCACGAGGAAGCCCTGAAAGAGCTGCGGGACATCATTGCCGGTCTCAAGCACAAGCTAAGTGAGAATACGGCTGCAAAAGAGCGCATAAAGGAAAAGCAGACAGCTATCGAGGCCCAGAAAAAAGAGTGCCACAGGTGGGAAAACCTGCACGAATTGATCGGCTCGGCAGACGGCAAAAAATACCGCAATTTTGCTCAGGGGCTGACCTTCGAAATGATGGTTGGTCACGCCAACCGGAAATTGCAGAAAATGACCGACCGATACTTGCTGGCCCGTGACAACGCTCAGCCCCTTGAGCTCAACGTAGTCGATAACTACCAGGCTGGGGAAATTCGGTCCACGAAGAACCTTTCCGGCGGGGAGAGTTTTATCGTTAGCCTGTCCTTGGCGCTGGGGTTGTCCCATATGGCCAGCAGGAACGTCCGGGTGGATTCACTGTTTCTGGATGAAGGCTTCGGCACCCTCGACGAGGAAGCCCTCGACACCGCCCTGGAAACCCTCGCGGGCCTGCAGCAGGACGGCAAGCTGATAGGTGTCATTTCGCACGTGCCCGCCTTGAAGGAGCGAATCAGTACGCAGATTCAGGTCACGCCACAAACTGGCGGGCGGAGCCGTATCACAGGGCCAGGCTGCGATTCCATCTAATCCTCCCCCCGCAATTCCGGCCAAATCTGCCACCAGTCATCCGGACGCAACTGCTTCCGGGTGACTTCCCCCCCTGTCAGTTCCTCGATCTCCACACACCTAATGATTGGTATCGGTCGCTGGCCGATGGCCCAACTGTGGATGACCTGCGGCGGAAGGCCTAGGCGTCTGGCCAACGCAGTGACGCCTCCCGCGAACTCACAGGCGGCACGAACAGGTTGAAAATCCGGCATATGCTTCTATATCCATGTTAACAATATGGATTATAAGATTATTTTGATATATCAATATGAAGACTAATCCTGGCAGTCGCATGGCATTACCTGGCAGCAAGGTAAAAATGATCATTAAACCGTAACAAGGCATCCCCGCTCTTGCCATCCACCAGATGCCCGGTCAGGGCGGCAGCCCTTGATCTCCCTATGGACCAGCTCCGACAAGTTTGAAACCCATAGGTTCAAAGCTGACACAGCAATATACAAATTATCCTGTGAAAACGGGGCCTTGCATAGGGTAATCAGCTACCCTTTTCGGGCCTATCAGGCATCTCAGTCAGCGCAAATAAAAAGGGCCAAATAGGGTATTGACAAGATAAATCATTTTGCTGAAAATACCCCCAAGCTGATCACATCAGCCCGGCTCTTTAACAAAAAACAATCGATGAATACTGCGCCCTGCCCGATTACGCGGCATGCGATTGCGCAGCAACCTGTAAGGCATCGGGGTTGAAGTAAAACCGGTGAAATCCGCTTCGTGTCGTCGGCCCCTCGCGTGGGGTATCAACGATGGCGTGCAGCGGGGACTTCCCCCCTCGCGGGAAGCGCCTGGTTCGCCACAATGGCGCCCAACATCGAGGATGGCGACGTAATCCAAGAACAGAATCCCTGACCTGCTGGCATGCCGGCAGGTCACTTCCGTATTCGGGCACATCATGTTGAATATGCCCGCAGAAAGAGGTAATCGCATGAACGAACCAAGCCGGTCGGAAGCCGACCTTTTCCCCCACCCTGCCCCCGCCGCCAACATCGTCGCCATCACCCGCAAGGAACTGCTCAGCAAGGTTCCGCTGTCTGATCGCACCATCTTCGATATGGAAAAGCGTGGCGAATTCCCGCAGCGCTTCTGCCTGTCCAACCGCGTCGTCGCCTGGGACCTGGCCGAGGTCAATGCCTGGCTGGAAGCCCGCAAAAACACGCGCAACCACCAGATGGACGCGGCCGTGTCGGCACCCCTGCATCGCACGGGCACCTAGCCCAGCCGGGGCCGTACAAGATCCGGCCGGTGCGCTACGCACCCGCCGGACCCTGCGTCCAGCCATCGATCATATTGGCCCAGTCTTGCAGCATCTCGCGCCGCCCTTCGGCGTATTCGGCTTTGTTGTAGACGCTACGCACACCGCGCTGTTCGTGGGCCAGGCATTTTTCGATCCAGTCTGAGTTATACCCGGCTTCGTTCAGCAGCGTGCTGGCCGTGCGCCGGAAATCATGGGGCGAAAACTGCGGCAGATCCTGGCCGTCGGCCTGTGCCGATGTCCAGACCAGCTTGGTCACCTGGTTCAAGGTGGCTTTGCTCATGCACACATCCGGGTCATAGCGCCCCGGCAGCATCCAGCGCGACCCGCCCGCGCAGACTTTCATGGCCATCAGGATGTCCAGCGCCTGGCTGCTCAGATACACATTATGCGGATTGCGCCGTTTCATGCGCTCCGCCGGGATGGTCCACAGGGCATCCGTAAAGTTGATCTCATCCCAGGTGGCCTCGATCAGTTCGGATTTGCGCACCATGGTCAGCAACAGCAGCTTGACCGCCAGGCGGATCACCGGCGTGGTCGCCACCCGATTCAGGTATTGATACAGCAACCGGATTTCATCCGGCCCCAGGGATCTTTCCCGCGCCTTGAACCGCGCGATGGATGACGGCGGTACGCCATCGGCCGGGTTGCTGCCTTTGTAGCCCCTGGCCGACGCCCAACGAAACACCAGCATGACGATTTCCCGCGCCAGCACGGCCGTCGCGGGCGCACCTCGCTGCAGGATGGCGTCCGCGCGGCTGCGCACGTCTTCTTCGGTGATCTCGTGCAGCAGCCGATTGGCAAAGTACGGCTTCAGGTCACGCTCGTACAAAGATCTACGCATGTCGCGGGTGGATTCGGCCATGTCGTGCCCCCGCAGCCAGTCCTGCGCCCAGGCCCCAAACCGCTTTTCACCCCGCAGCTTGTCTTTGCTGCGGGCCTTTTCCTGGGCAGGCGATACGCCAGCCGCAATTTTCTGCTTGGCCTCGCGCAGCAGGTTCCGGGCCTCGGCCAGGGTGACACCACCCACGCCATAGCGGCCGAATGTCAGCGTCTCGCTGCGGCCGTTCAGCCGGTAGTTGTAGCGAAAGGAGATCGCGCCCGTCACGCTCACCGCCACATACAGCCCGTCGCGATCCGCCACCTTGTACTGTTTATCACGCGGCTTCAAGTTGCGGAGCATGGTATCGGTGAGCATGTCTTTCCTTTTTTGAATCAATGGCTTGCTGAAATCACAGATAGCCTTGGATGGTATTGAAACGCAGCACCAATACCATCTTTTAATCGTGCCATTGATTCATAAAAAAATGATTGAAATCAGATAGATAGTAGGTTTCAATACCATCCGAACATCAATCATCAATGGATGGTACCGGGTGCCGCGCCATCATAACGCAGCGTCGATACCTTCAAAAATACCATCCGGAAAACATGCTTGGGCCTGCCAGCACTTGCCAGCCAAAACCAGAAAAAGAAATGGAGAGCCGCTAAAACAGGGGCTCTCCATCGTTCTGATGCCAGCTATCGCATCAGCGTGCCAGGCGGGAAATCACTCCCACTCAATCGTTGCAGGTGGTTTGCTCGACACGTCGTACGTGACGCGGTTGATGCCACGTACCTCGTTGATAATGCGCGACGACACCTTCTTCAACAACGAATACGGCAGCTCGGCCCAGTCGGCCGTCATGAAATCCGTGGTCTGCACGGCCCGCAAGGCGACGACATAATCATACGTGCGCCCATCCCCCATCACACCGACCGACTTCACGGGCAAGAATACGGCAAAAGCCTGTGAGGTCAGGTCATACCATGACTGGCCCGATCCAGGATCGACTGTATTGCGCAATTCCGTGATGAAAATGTCATCCGCGCGGCGCAGCATGTCGGCATATTCGGCCTTGACCTCACCCAGGATCCGCACTCCCAGCCCGGGGCCGGGAAAAGGATGGCGAAACACCATGGCAGGCGGCAGTCCCAGGGCCAACCCCAGCTGGCGCACCTCGTCCTTGAACAGTTCGCGCAAGGGTTCGAGCAGTTTCAAGTTCAGCGTCTCGGGCAAACCGCCGACATTGTGGTGCGACTTGATCGCAACCGCCTTGCCGGTCTTGGAGGCGGCCGACTCGATCACATCCGGATAGATGGTCCCCTGGGCCAGCCAGCGGGCTGTTTTCATGGTGGCCGCCTGGGCCTGGAACACCTCGATGAATTCGCGCCCGATCGTCTTGCGCTTTAATTCAGGGTCGGCAATGCCAGCCAACTGGCCCATGAACTGTGTCGAGGCATCCACGTGGATGACGCGAATACCCAAATGGGCCGACATGGTCTCCATGACTTGTTGCGCCTCGTTCAGGCGCAGCAGGCCGTGATCGACGAAAACGCAGGTAAGCTGGTTGCCGATCGCACGATGGATCAGGGCGGCGGCAACAGATGAATCCACGCCGCCCGACAGGCCTAGAATCACCTCGTCCGTGCCCACTTGTTCACGAATGCGTGCAATTTGTTCGGCCACGTAATCAGGCATGTTCCAATCGCGCGCGCAGCCGCAGATGTCGACGGCAAAACGCTGCAGAATCGCCTTGCCCTGCAGGGTATGCGTGACTTCGGGGTGAAACTGCACGCCATAGAAACCCCGTTGCTCATCGGCCATGCCGGCAATGTCGCAGGTCGGGGTGGAGGCCATGCGGATGAATCCGGACGGCAGGCGGGTAACCTGGTCGCCGTGGCTCATCCAGACTTTCAGCATGCCATGGCCGCTGTCGGTTACAAAATCCTGCAGCCCATGGAGCAGGCGTGTATGGCCGTGCGCACGAACTTCAGCGTAGCCATATTCGCGCTGCTCCGCAAACTGGACCTCGCCCCCCAGCTGCAGGGCCATGGCCTGCATGCCGTAGCAGATGCCCAGCACGGGGACCCCCGCCTCGAACACTGCCGCAGGCACCTTGATGGACTCATCGGCATAAGCAGACGCATGTCCGCCCGACAGAATGATCCCTTTCAACCCCATTGCAGACTGCGCCTGGATGAAGGCCGCATCGACGTCGCCTGCGTGGATTTCACAATATACCCCCACTTCTCGAATACGGCGGGCAATGAGCTGGGTGACCTGGGAGCCGTAATCCAGGATGATAAGACGCTGATGCATGACGTGGGTGTCCAGGGCTGATTCAAGCCGTTAATGTAACTCATTGGCGCAAGCGCCCGCAGGCACGGTACAGTACCGCCTGGAAGGAGAATTCTATCGATGGGCTCACCCTTGTTTCGCACCCCGCTGCCGCTGGCCGGCTTTCTGGCATTGGCCGTCGCCATGGGCATAGGTCGCTTTGCCTTCACCCCCATTCTGCCCATGATGCAGGCCGATCAAGGAATCAGCCTATCCGAAGGGGGCTGGCTGGCCAGCACCAATTACCTGGGC
This sequence comes from Castellaniella sp., assembly GCF_041675725.1. GTDB lineage: Bacteria > Pseudomonadota > Gammaproteobacteria > Burkholderiales > Burkholderiaceae_B > Castellaniella. The sequence goes on from NZ_JBAYTI010000037.1 coordinate 7,272, forward strand.
TATCTGCTGGGCGCTCTGTTTGTCACGCGGCTGAATTGGACGCCGGCCCGCCTATTGCAAGCAGGCATGTGGCTGGTGGTGCTGCCTACGGCCGCCATGGGCCTGGACAGCCATTGGCTCGGCTGGCTGGCATGGCGATTGCTGGCCGGCGTGGCCAGTGCCTTCGTACTGATCGGGGTGGCCACCCTGGGATTCGCGCACATGAACGCTCAAGGGCGGCCACAGATGGGCGGTGTGATGTTTTCGGGTGTCGGCATTGGCATCATGTTTGCCGGCCTGACATGCATGGCGCTCACCGTGCTGGGCGCCTCGTCGTCCGAGGCCTGGTTGTGGCTGGCGGCGGTGGCGCTGCTAGGCCTCATGGGTGCCTCCACCATGTGGCGCGAAGACCTGCCCGCTATCGGGACGGCCCAGGCCGAAGCCAAACACCCAGATAAGGCGACGGCCGGCGCGCCCAGCGACGCGCGCCCACCGGCAAAGCCCCAAGCCAAGTTGCACTGGGGGCTGATTCTATGCTACGGGGTGTTTGGCTTTGGCTACATCCTGCCGGCCACGTTCCTGCCTGCCCAGGCCAAAGAGCTGGTGCCCGATCCCTGGATGTTCAGCCTGGCCTGGCCCGTACTGGGCCTGACCAGTGCGGCAGCCACCCTGCTGGTTTCATTTTTCCTGGTCCGGCGCTATACAAGCATACAAATCTGGGCAGCCTCGCACGGCATCATGGCTCTGGGGCTCGCACTGCCGATTTTCTGGCATACCCTGACCCCGATTCTGATCGCCGCATGCTGCATCGGCAGCACCTTCGTCGTCATTACCATGGTAGGCTTCCAAGAGGCGCAGGCCATCGTGACACACGCCGTCGTCAAGCAGCAAATGGCGGCAATGACCGCCTCATTCGCCGTAGGCCAGCTGATCGGTCCGTTATTTTTCAGCCTTACGCACGAATGGTTCGGTGCACCGCTGGAATTCTCGCTGGCGGTGGGTGCGGTGGGTCTGATTGCAGGCGCAGTACCCATCCTCAGGCTGCATTGACCCGCCGCGAGCCTGTTGCGGGCCAATCGTTGGCTGCCAAAATACGCAGCAAGCCCTATTCCAATCCATTTGCACGAGCCCCGACCCCTATGGAAACAGACGCCTTGGACAAGAAAACCTTCATGTTGATACACGGTGCCTGGCATGGCGCCTGGTGCTGGGATGCGGTGGCCGAGTCGCTGCGTCACGCAGGCCACAACGTGCACACGCCCACCCTGCCCGGCCTGGGCGAGCGCAGCCACGAATCCCTGGCCGATATCGGCCTGAGTACGTTCATCGATGATATTTGCCGCTATATCGACCAACATGACCTGCACACGATCCTGTTGGTCGGCCACAGTTTTGGCGGCCTGGTTGCAACCGGCGTGGCGGATCGCCTGCCGCAACGGATCGGGCACCTGATCCTGCTGGATCCGTTCCTGCTGCCGTCGGGGCAGTCCGCCTTCGATACACTGTCGCCCGAGGTCGTGGCCAAGCTCGAGCACGGTGCAGCGCAAGTCGGTGGCCTGCCGCCGCCCCAAGCCGCCCGGCTGGGCCTGCCGAACCCCGACGACCAGGCCTACGTGCAGGCGCGCCTGGTTCCCCACCCGATCGGTACCTATCGCGAGCCACTGCAGCTCCGAAACCCACCTGGCCATGGGTTACCCGTCACCCACATCCGCTGCACGGATCCAGTCTTCGGGCCAGTCGATGGCGCCTGGTCGTGGGCTCGAGAGCAGTTTGGCAACCGCTGGCAGTGGCGCGAGTTGGCCGCTGGGCATGACGCCATGATCAGCCACCCGCAACAGGTCGCCGGGATACTGCTGGATATCGCTGCCAGCGCCCCCGGCGCTGGCGGGCTGATGGATCAGTCGGCCCGATAATTGGGCGCTTCTTTGGTGATCTGCACGTCGTGCACGTGGGATTCTCGGACGCCCGAAGCGGTGATTTCGACGAATTCGGCCTGCGCGTGCAAATCGGCGATGGTGGCGCAGCCACAGTAGCCCATGGATGCCCGGATGCCGCCCACGAGTTGGTACATGATGGCGATCACGCTGCCCTTGTAGGGGACCCGCGCCTCGATACCCTCGGGCACCAGTTTTTCGAGGTTGTTGGTGGGATCCTGGAAGTAGCGATCTGCCGAACCATCGGCCATGGCGCCAAGGCTGCCCATGCCGCGATACGATTTATACGACCGGCCCTGAAACAACACGACTTCGCCAGGCGCTTCCTCGGTGCCGGCAAACATGCTGCCCATCATGCAACTGGAGGCCCCCGCCGCGAGCGCCTTGGACACATCCCCCGAATACCGTATGCCGCCATCCGCGATGAGCGGAATGCCCGACCCCTTGAGCGCTTGAGCGACATCGGAGATGGCCGTGATTTGCGGCACCCCCACGCCAGCAACCACCCGCGTGGTGCAGATCGAGCCGGGACCGATGCCGACCTTGACCGCATCGGCCCCCGCTTCGGCAAGCGCCAGCGCGGCGGCGGCGGTGGCGATGTTGCCGCCGATGACCTGGATACGCGGATAGTGCTTCTTGACCCAACGCACCCGATCGAGCACGCCTGCCGAATGGCCGTGCGCGGTATCGACCACGATGACGTCCACCCCGGCGGCCGCCAGTTTTTCGACCCGTTCTTCAGAGGCCTCGCCCACGCCGACGGCGGCACCGACCCGCAGCTGCCCCTGTGCATCCTTGCAGGCAAGCGGATGTTCGGTATTCTTGACGATGTCTTTTACGGTGGCCAGGCCGCGCAGCTGAAACTGATCGTTGACAATGAGCACGCGCTCGAGCCGATGACGATGCATGAGCGCCTGGGCCTCTTCGAGCGTAGCGCCCTCGCGCAGCGTAACCAGGCGCTCTTGGGGGGTCATGACTTCGCGCAGCGACAGATCGAGACGATCTTCGAAACGCAGGTCGCGATTGGTGACGATACCCACCAACTTGCCGGCTTCGACCACGGGCAGCCCGGAGATGCCATGCTGGCGCTGCAGGGCGATGGCATCGCGCACCTTCATGGTGGGCGTGACCGTGACTGGATCGATGACGATGCCGAATTCGTGCCGCTTGACGCGTGCGACCTCGCGTGCCTGGGCATCGGCGCTGAGGTTCTTGTGGATGACGCCAATGCCGCCTTCCTGGGCCATGGCGATGGCCAGGCGGGATTCGGTGACGGTATCCATGGCCGCCGACACCAGCGGAATGTTTAATTGAATGCTGCGCGTCAGCTGGGTGCCCAGGTGCGCGTCGCGCGGCAGGATCTGGGAATAGGCCGGAACCAGCAAGACGTCGTCGAAGGTCAGGGCTTTCTTGATGAGACGCATGAAACAACTCCGCACAAAGGTCGATTATAGCCCGCCGTGCCTCGACCCTGGCCTGCCATGCCTCAACCCAGCCAGACCCGTGCGTTGCGGAACATGCGCATCCAGGGGCTGAACCCGCCCTGCTCTGCGGCGCCGTCATGGCTGTCGGCCGGCCCCCAAGTGGACGGCCGCCACGACAGGTTCAGGTTGCGCACGACCCGCTCCGGATGCGGCATCATTACAGTGAAGCGTCCATCGGCCGTGGTGACGGCCGCCAGCCCCTGCGGGCTGCCGTTGGGGTTGGCTGGATAGGCTTCTGTGCGCTGGCCGCGATGATCCACATAGGCCAGTGCCAGCGCCGCCTTGGACGCATCGCCCTGGCGCGAGAAATCGGCCCGCCCCTCGCCATGCGCCACCGCGATCGGCGCCTGCAGGCCGGCCATTCCCGAGAAAAACAACGACGGCGAATCGGCGACTTCAACCATGGACAGCCGTGCCTCATATTGTTCGGAACGGTTGCGCGTGAAATGTGGCCAGTGCTCGGCGCCGGGGATGAGATCGGCCAGCGCCGCCATCATCTGGCAACCGTTGCAGACCCCGAGGGCGAAAGCATCGGGCCGGGCAAAAAAAGCACCAAATGCCTCCAGCAAGACGGGGTTGTAGCGAATCGTGCGCGCCCAGCCCTCGCCCGCCCCGAGGACGTCGCCGTAGCTGAACCCGCCGACGGCCACGAGGCCCTGCATGGACGCGAGTTCGACCCGCCTTTCAAGCAGATCGGACATGTGCACATCCACCGCCTCGAAGCCGGCCACATCGAAGGCCCAGGCCATTTCGACCTGGCTGTTGCAGCCCTGCTCGCGCAGAACAGCCAGGCGCGGCCGAGTACCCGATGCGATGAAGGGCGCGGCGATGTCTTCCTGGGGATCGAAATGCACTTGCGCGCCAAGGCCCGGGTCGTCGACGTCTTCCCAGCGCTGATGCTCCGCCAGCACGCAGTCTGGATGATCACGGTGCAGACGGATGCGCTTCCCAGGTTCGCTCCAGATGCTGCCAAGCTCGGCCAGCGGGCGACGATATACGATAGCGCCATCGCGAAACACCTGCAGTTCGCGCTTGTCGTTGGGCATGCCCACCACGTGCGCACAATGCGCCAGGCCCGCTTGGCGCAAATACTGCAGGACCTCGTCGCGGCGGTCGCGCGACACTTGCAGCAGCCAGCCAGCTTCCTCGTTGAACAGTGCACGCAGGTTGCGGTCATGGTGCAGCATGGTGACCTGATCGTTCTTGATCTTGTAGTCGCCCGCGTCATCGGTGAGCGGGTCGATGGTCAACATGTCCAGATTCAGGGACACCCCCAGGCGGCCGGCAAACGCCATTTCGGCGGCACAGGCCAATAAGCCACCGTCGGAGCGGTCGTGGCAGGCCAACAGCCAGCCGCGCGTGGCCATATCGCGCACCGCCAGAAAGCCGGCGCGCAGCAAAGAGGCTTCGTGCATGTCGGGCGCTTCGGCGCCAATGGCGCCATAGGCCTGTGCGAGGATCGACCCGCCCAGACGCTGGCGGCCCTCGCCCAGGTCGATGAGCACGAGCACCGAGGCGCCGGCTTGGGCATCCAGCTGTGGCGTGAGGGTGGCGCGCACGTCGGCCACCGGCGCGAATGCCGTCACCACCAGAGACACTGGCGACACCACTTGATGCGCGCCCGCGTCATCATCCCAGCGAGTGCGCATGGATAGGGAGTCTTTCCCCACGGGAATCGAAAGCCCCAGCGCCTGGCACCAATCGCTCACGGCCGCCACCGTATCGTACAAGGCTGCGTCCTGGCCCGGTTCGCCACAGGCGGCCATCCAGTTGGCGGACAGTTTGACGTCCTCGAGCTGAACGACGGGCGCGGCCGCCAGATTGGTGAGGGCCTCGGCCACGGCCATCCGCCCTGAAGCCTGCGGATCGATGATGGCCAGCGGCGTGCGTTCCCCCATGGCCATGGCTTCACCGGCCAACCCTTCGTAATCGCGCAGGGTGACGGCGCAGTCCGCTACCGGAACCTGCCAGGGCCCGACCATCGGGTCGCGGACCGTCAGCCCCCCGACGGTGCGGTCGCCGATTGTGATCAAAAAGGATTTATCGGCGACGGTGGGGTGGCGCAGCACCCGTTCGATTGCGTCCCCCAATTCGATACCGGCGAGGTCTGGGTCAGCCCCCGAAAATGGCTGGCGAGTGGCCTGGCGCTGCATGCGCGGCGGCTTGCCGAGAATGACTTCGAGCGGGACGTCGACCGGTTGCAGCGGCGTGTGGTCTTGCACCAGATCCTGCGCCAGGTCGGCGGCTGCCGCCGAGCCTGAATCCGGCCGGTCAAGGCCCGGCAGCCCCAGGCCGTCCGTCACCCGCAGGCGCGGTGCTTCGGTGGCCACGCCCACGACGGCAAACGGACAGCGCTCGCGCTCGGCCAGGGCCGCAAAACGGCCCAGGTCGTCCGGCATGAGGGCCAGCACATAGCGTTCTTGGGATTCATTGCTCCAGATTTCCGCTGGTGACAAGCCCGACTCTTGGACGGGGATCCGCTGCAGCTCGAACTCGGCACCGCGTCCGGCGTCGTGCACCAGTTCGGGGAACGCGTTGGACAAGCCCCCCGCCCCGACATCATGAATGGCCAGAATAGGGTTGGCTTCGCCCAGCTGCCAGCAGCGGTCGATGACTTCTTGGGCGCGACGCTGCATCTCGGGGTTGCCGCGCTGGACCGAATCATAATCCAGCGCCTGCGTATTGCTGCCGACCCCCATACTGGAGGCGGCCCCACCGCCCATGCCGATGCGCATGCCAGGCCCGCCCAACTGAATCAACAAGGCGCCCGGGGGGATAGCCGCCTTGGCGGTCTGGCGCGCGTCGATCTGCCCCAGCCCCCCCGCCAGCATGATGGGTTTGTGATAGCCCCAGTGCACGCCTGCCTGGTGCGCCTCGAAGCTGCGAAAATAGCCCAGCAGATTGGGCCGGCCGAATTCATTGTTGAAAGCGGCGGCCCCGATGGGGCCCTGCACCATGATCTCCAGCGGCGACGCAATGCGGTCGGGCGCGTGTCGGGGCGGCTCCCAGGGCTCGACGGCGCCGTCCAGGTGCAGGGCGGACACGGTGAAGCCCGTCAGCCCGGCCTTCGGGCGCGACCCCCGGCCCGTGGCGCCTTCGTCACGGATCTCGCCTCCGGCGCCGGTGGCAGCCCCGGGAAACGGCGCGATGGCCGTGGGGTGATTGTGGGTCTCGACCTTCATGAGCACGTGGGCGGTCATGGCATGGCGGCCGTAGGCCAAGCCATTCGGGTCGGCATGAAACACCTGGGCCGGCCCGCCTTCCATGACCGCCGCGTTGTCCGAATAAGCCACCACCGTGCCACGGGGCTGCGCGCCGTGCGTAGCGCGAATCATGTCGAACAGGCTGTTGCCGTGTACCTGGCCATCGATGACCCAGTGCGCATTGAAGATCTTGTGACGGCAGTGCTCGCTGTTGGCCTGGGCGAACATCATCAGTTCGACGTCGGTCGGATCGCGCTTCAGGTCATGAAAGGCCCGCATCAGGTAGTCGATTTCGTCATCTGAAAGCGCGAGCCCCATGGCCCGATTGCCCTCTTCGAGCGCGACGCGCCCACGGGCCAGCACATCGAGCGTACTCAAGGGCCTGCCCGGCAGGGTTTCGAATAGCGCCCGGCCGTCGAAATCGGGCGCCACGACGGCCTGTGTCATGCGGTCGTGCACCCGTGCCGCAACGGCCTGTTGCTGTTCGACGCCCAGGCCCTTGCCGCGCAACAGCCCGGTTTGGGGCCAGAATTCATAGCGCGTGCCCAGCTCGACCCGGCGTACCTTGCCCAGACCGCAATGGTGCGCAATATCGGTGGCCTTGCTGGACCACGGCGAGATGGTTCCGGGGCGCGGCACGACCAGAAAACCCGCCGCATGCCGTTCCGCCACCGGTGCGGGCACCGGCCTGCCATCATCCAGCAAGGCCTGCAGGCGCGCGCGTTCATCTACCGTCAGGGCGGCGTCCAGTTGCACGAAATAGCAGCTGGACGCCTCCAGGCCTGCCAGAACCACCCCGTCTTCGTTGAGCTCGCGCAGCAGGCGATCACGGCGAAAGTCCGATAGGGCAGCAGAGCCAGGAAGAATCAAAATGGAAGACACGGCGACGGACCCGCAGGCAGATACAAAGGGCCTATTTTAGCCGGGCCGCCAAAGATCTTTCAGGGATCGGGATACGTCACGTCAAGTATGTCGAGTTCCTGGCTGCCCGCAGGCGAACGCAGATTGACCGTATCCCCCACGTGCGCGCGCAGCAGCGCCCGCGCGACTGGCGACACCCAGCTGATGCGCCCGGCCAATGGCTCCGCTTCATCGACCCCGACGATGGTCACGGTGGTTTCCTGGCCATCGGCCGTGCTGTATGAAACCGTGGCGCCAAAGAATACCTGGTCGCGATTGGGCTGCTGGGCAGGATCGACCACTTCGGCCTCGGCCAGGCGACGCGTCAGGAAACGAATGCGCCGATCGATCTCGCGCAGACGTTTCTTGCCGTAGAGATAGTCGCCATTTTCCGAGCGATCGCCATTGGACGCAGCCCACGACACCACCGATACGACGTCGGGGCGCTCGGTGTTCATGAGATGCATGAGCTCGTCGTTCAGCGCCCGGTAGCCGTCTGCCGTGATGTAGTTCTTGACGCCCGCCGGCAAGGTCGGGACGTCCGGCATATCATCGTCGTCGTCCTGATCCGTTTCTTTGACAAAAGCCTTGTTCATTCACCCCACTCCGAGCGCTCGCCTGCGCACACCGCAGGCATCATACCCAATCATGCCACACGGGCGTCAGGCTGGCGGGCAGATCAGGCATGCGGCCCAGATCGAAGTGCCCGGCCCCGGGCGCATGGAAATCGGAACCACGGGATCCTTCGAAGCCGTAGTGCTGCGCCAGACGGACGTAAGCGTCGTGTCTGGCGGGCGCACGGGGCCCGGCAAGCACCTCGAGCCCCTCGCCGCCCAGGTCCTTGAACGTGTCGAATAGTGCCGTCTGCTGGTTCGCATCGTGCCGATGACGCCATGGGTGGGCGATGACGGCTTTGCCGCCGGCACCGTGGATCCAGCCCAATGCCGCCTTCAGGCGGGTCCAGCGAACAGGTACGTACGCGCGGCGGCCTTCACCCAGGTAGCGATCAAACGCCTGCTGCGTGGTCCTGCAGTGCCCCTGCTCGACCAGAAACCGGGCAAAATGCAAGCGACCGATGAGCGCCGGGTTGCCCGCGACGGACAAGGCCCCTTGCAGGGCACGATGAATGCCATGGGCGGCAAGCAGATCTGAAATGCGGCGCGCCCTGTCCCGGCGCACCTGGCGGATCTGCGCAAGGCCCGCGGCCAGCGCCGTATCCGCCGGGTCGATGTTCAGGCCGAGCACATGGACCGTATGGCCCGCCCAGGTGACTGAAATCTCGACACCCGGAACGAACACCATGCCCAGGGCCGATGCGGCCTGGGCAGCCTCGGCCAGGCCCCGGGTTTCATCGTGATCGGTCAGGGCCCAGACCTGCACCCCGTTGGCCCGGGCACGGGCGGCGACGTCCGACGGTGCGAGCACGCCGTCGGACGCGCAGGAATGGCTGTGCAGATCGGCATTGAGGGGCACGCCCGAACGCCTGCCCTACGCGAGCAGGAAATCTCGCACCGCGGCGATCTGGTCTGGGCTGCGCAGCGTCGGTGCATGGCCCACGCCGGCAAATTCGACGCAACGGGCTTGCGGATTGCGCTGCAGCATCTCCTGGGCCACTGACGCGGGCAGAATGTCGGAATCCTGCCCGCGCAGCACCAGAACGGGCCCGGGGAGGTGCTCCCAGGCGCGCCACAGAACCCTTTCGGCGCCGGCCAGGGCTTCGGGAGTCTGGCTGGCGAATGGCTGGGCCAGGCGCAAGTCGTAGTGCTTCACCCATTCACCGTCTTGCTGATTGAACACGTGTTCGGTGAGTTCGGTCCAACCCTGTTCGTCGTGCGGGCCAAAGCCTTCAGAGGTGCTGCGCACGTAGGCGACCGCGTCGGCGAAATTCTTGAAACGGCTGGCTTCACCCACATAATCGGCGATCCGCCCCAAGCCGTCCAGGTCCAGTGCAGGCCCGATGTCATTGAACACCATGCGCCCCAACGGCACATCGGGCGCACGGCCCAGGCCCCAGACCCCGCGATCCGGGCGCAGCCCGGGAGACGCGGCCGCCGTGCCCGCCAACACCATGCCGATCAGGCCCCCCATGGAGGTGCCGATCCAGTCGATCTGGCGCGCCTGCAGGCGCGCCACCAGGGCAACCATGTCGGCCACGTACTGCGGCACGATGTAGTTGGCGGGATCGATCAACCAGTCTGAGCGCCCGCGCCCAGCGACATCGGGGCAAATGACACGATAATCGCCCTGCAAGGCGCGGGCGACGTGATCGAAATCCCGCCCCGACCGGGTCAGGCCATGGACGCACAGCAATACCCGATCGTTGGCAGGATCGCCCCATTCCCAGTAGGCCATGCGGTGAAACCCTGAACGGCTTGCACACGTAACGGACCCCAGGCGCGGCTGCTCGGCTTGGGCGGATTCGGACATGATGTTTCTCCTAAACGTGCAAGGCCTGGCCCAATGCGCGCAGGGCCGCCTCTTGGACGGCCTCGCCCAGGGTGGGGTGGGCGTGGATGGTATGCGCCACGTCTTCGAGCCGTGCCCCCATTTCGAGCGACAGCCCAAATGCCGCGGCCAGTTCGGAGACCCCGCGCCCCACCGCTTGCCAGCCCAGCAACAGGTGATTGTCTTTGCGTGCCACCACCCGTACAAAACCGTCCGTGGATTGCAGCGTCATGGCACGCCCGTTGGCAGCCAGCGGAAAGCTGGCTTCGAGGCAGTCGATGCCGGCCTTGGCAGCTTGCGCCGGCGAAAGCCCCGCAGTGACGACCTCGGGATCCGTAAAGCATACCGCAGGAATGGCTTCGGGCGTAAAGTATCGTGTCTGGCCGGCAATCTGCTCGGCCACGCAGACCCCTTGCGCCATGGCGCGATGCGCCAGCATGGGTTCGCCGGTGAGATCACCGATGGCCCAGACACCCTGCATAGAAGTCCGGCAGCGCGAATCGACGCGCACCGCCTCGCCGTCCATGTCGAGCATGAGCGAGCTAAGCCCAAAACCGCGGCTGCGTGGCGCACGGCCCACAGCCACCAGAATCTGCTCGGCCTCGAGCCGGATTTCATCCGCCTTGCCCTTTTGCAGCCGCAAGGCCTTGCCGTCATCCGTGAGGCCCAGCACCCGGGTATCGAGGTGCAGGCCGACGCCCAACGCCTTGAGCGCCGCCGCCACCGGCCTGGAGAGATCCGCATCGTACACGGGCAGGATCCGGTCCTGCGCTTCGATGACATCGACCTTCACCCCGAGCTTGCGATACACCGTACCCAGTTCGAGCCCGATGTAGCCCGCGCCCACCACCGCAAGGCTCGTGGGCAATTTCTTGGGCGACAAGGCTTCTGTGGACGAAATCACGCGACCCCCGAAGGGCATGAACGGCAGGGCCACCGGCTCGGAACCCGTGGCCAGCAGCAGGTGTTCGCAGCGAATCCGCTGGGGCGCGCCAGCCTTGCCGCGCAGCGATGGATCGACGTCGACCGTCTTGCCATCGACAATCTGTGCCCGCCCTTGGATGACCGTGACCTTGTGCTTTTTCAGCAAGGCCCCGACGCCCTGGGTGAGGCGTTTGACGATGCTGTTTTTCCAGGCCACGCTGGCCGCGATGTCGATTTCGGGTGGGCCCACCCGGATGCCCAGGGCCGAATCCCCTGCATGCGCCTGGATTTCATGAAACTGCCCGGCGACGTGTATCAGTGCCTTGGAGGGAATACAGCCGATATTCAGGCACGTGCCGCCCAGTGCCGAGGCCTCGACCAGCACCGTCGGGATGCCGAGCTGCCCGGCCCGGATGGCGGCCACGTACCCCCCGGGGCCGCCGCCGATGATGAGCAGGGTGGTTTGGACAGGATTGGCCATCAGGTTTCACTCCAGAAACAACAGGGCTGGGCACTCGAGGTAGCGGCGCATGCCCTGGATGAATTCGGCCGCATGCAGGCCATCGACGACCCGATGATCAAAAGACGAAGACAGGTTCATCAGCTTGCGCGCGACGACCTGACCATTTTGCAATACCGGACGCTCCGCCACGCGGTTGACCCCCACGATCGCCACCTCGGGATAATTGATGACTGGCGTGGACACGATGCCCCCCAGGGCGCCAAGGCTGGTGAGCGTGATGGTGGAGCCGGTGAGTTCGTCGCGCGCCGCCCGGCCCTGGCGCGCGGCTTCGGCCAGGCGTGCGATCTCGGCCGCACACGACCAGAGATCGAGCGTTTCGGCATGGTGCACCACAGGCACCATCAACCCGGCCGGCGTTTGCGCGGCCACGCCCAAATGCACCGCCGCATACTGGGTCACCACCCCCGCATCGTCGTCGAAACGGGCATTGATCTGCGGGTATTCGCGCAGAGCCAGCACCATTGCACGGGCCAAAAACGGCAACAGCGTCAATTTGCCCCGCTCGGTGCTGTAGCGCGCATTCAAGCGTGCCCGCAGGGCTTCGAGTTCGGTGACGTCGATTTCCTCTACGTAGGTGAAATGCGGAATGCGGCGCTTGGCTTCCTGCATTTTCTGCGCGATTTTGCGCCGCAGCCCAATCACCGGGATCGCCGTCTCTTGGTGCTGAGCCACATACTGCGTCCCCGTCGTCCGCGGGCCGGTGTCGTTGCGATCACGCGCCAACCAGGCATCCAGATCGCCATGCGTGATGCGCCCGGCCGGACCGCTGCCCGGCACGTACTGCAGCGTGATGCCCAGATCCCAGGCGCGTCGCCGCACGGCGGGCGAGGCCAGCGGGCGCTGGCCCTGCGGGCGGGCGGGTGCGAGTGCGGCCGCCGGCACCGCAGCGCGAGCCGTCATTTGGCTTGCTGCGGCAGCCACAGAAGCCGGCGCAGGGCTCGCGGCGGCAACCGGCTCTGGCGCGGCACCCGCGTCCGCCTCCGGCGGCTCGGGTGGCGCGACCGGCTTGGTTGGCGCGACCGGATCGGCTGCCACAGCCGCCGTAGCGCGCACGGGCGCAGCACCGCTGGCCTCGCCTGCCGTGACGTTGCCTTCGCCCTCGACTTCGAGGCGAATCAGTTCAGAACCGACCGCCATGACTTCGCCCACCGCCCCTCCCAGCGCGAGCACTGTTCCGTGTACGGGGGAAGGGACCTGCACGGTGGCCTTGTCGGTCATGACGTCGGCGAGCACCTGATCCTCGACCACCGTATCGCCCGTTTGCACATGCCATTCGACCAGTTCGACTTCTGCGATGCCTTCGCCGATGTCAGGCATCTTGATGATATGAATGCCCATCATGCCTCCTGAAACACGCGCTTGAACGCCTCGGCCACCCGCTTGGGGCTGGGGAAATACGCCCATTCATGCGAATGCGGGTACGGCGTATCCCAACCCGTGACGCGCGCAATGGGCGCTTCGAGGTAATAAAAACAGTGCTCCTGTACCAGCGCGCAGAGCTCGGCGCCAAAGCCGCTGGTGCGGGTGGCCTCGTGCACCACCACGCAGCGCCCCGTCTTGCGCACCGAATTCAGGATCGTCTCGAGATCGAGCGGCCAGAGGCTGCGCAAATCGATGATGTCGGCCTCGATGCCGGCATCGAGGGCCGCGACTTCGGCCACATACACCATGGTGCCATACGTCAGCACGGTGAGCTCGCGCCCCTCGCGGTAGACCGCGGCCGAATCCAGCGGCACGGTGTAGTAGCCTTCGGGGACGTTGCCCAGCGGATGCTTGGACCACGGCACCACGGGCTGGTCGTGGTGACCATCGAACGGGCCGTTGTACAGGCGCTTGGGTTCGAGAAAGATCACCGGATCGTCATTTTCGATGGCGCTGATCAACAGCCCCTTGGCGTCGATGGGGTTGGACGGCATGACCGTACGCAAGCCGGTGACATGGGTGAACAGGGCTTCCGGGCTCTGGCTGTGGGTCTGCCCGCCGAAGATGCCGCCCCCGCACGGCATGCGGATGGTCAGGGGTGCGGTGTACCCCCCGGCAGAACGATAGCGGATGCGGGCCGCCTCGGAAAAGATCTGATCCGCTGCCGGGTAGAAATAATCGGCAAACTGGATCTCGACCACCGGGCGCAAGCCATACGCCCCCATGCCGATGGCCGTGGCCACGATACCACTTTCCGAGATGGGCGAATCGAACACGCGCGAGTGGCCGTACTTGGCCTGCAGGCCCTCGGTGCAGCGGAACACGCCGCCAAAATAACCGACGTCCTGGCCAAAGACCACCACGTTGTCATCGCGTTCGAGCATGATATCCATGGCCGACCGAAGGGCCTGAATCATCGTCATCGGCCGGGTCCGGGGTTTCTCTTGGGCCATGCTCATACCCCCATTTGCTGACGTTGCTGCCGCAGATGCAGCGGCATGTCTTTGTAGACGTCCTGGAACATGGTAGCCACGCTGCTGGTGCGACCCGTGGCCAGCGTCCCGTGCGCCTCGGCCTTTTTCTGGGCGGCCACGACTTCGGCTTCGCAGGACTTTTGCAGGGCCTGATGTTCTTTTTCGGACCATATGCCACGCGCCATCATGTACTGTTTCAGGCGAATGATGGGGTCCCCGAGGGGAAAGCGCGACCAGTCGTCGGCCGGACGATATTTGGACGGGTCATCGGACGTGGAGTGCGGACCCGCCCGGTAGCTGATCCACTCGATCAGGGTCGGGCCAAAATTGCTGCGGGCCCGCTCGGCAGCCCAGCGCGATACGGCATACACCGCGAGAAAATCATTGCCGTCCACCCGCAGCGAGGCGACGTTCGAACCGATGCCGCGCGCTGCAAGGGTCGTGTTCTCGCCCCCCGCCACGGCCTGGAAGGTGGAAATGGCCCACTGGTTGTTGATGACGTTCAGGATCACCGGCGCGCGATACACGTGCGCGAACAGCAAAGCCGTCTGGTAGTCGGACTCGGCCGTGGCCCCGTCGCCGATCCAGCCGCACGCGATGCGGGTGTCGCCCTTGATGGCCGAAGCCATGGCCCAGCCCACGGCCTGGGGCATTTGCGTGGCCAGATTGCCCGAAATCGAGTAAAAGCCTTTTTCGGGCACCGAATACATGATGGGCAGCTGGCGCCCCTTGAGCGGATCCTGGTCATTTGAAAAGACCTGGCACATCATGTCGAACAAGCCATAGCCGCGCGCAATCAGCAGACCCTGCTGGCGGTAGGAGGGGAAATGCATGTCATCGGGCCGCAGGGCCAGTGCCTGGCCGATGCTGATGGCCTCTTCGCCCAGGCACTGCATGTAGAACGACGTTTTTTTCTGCCGCTGGGCAATGACCATGCGCGCATCGAAAATGCGCGTGGTGACCATCGCTTTCATCCCTTCGAGCAGGATATCGTCATCGGGCGCGTCGTCGGCCCAGGGGCCCTGGGGCTGGGCGTTGTCATCGAGCACACGGATGAAGCCCTGCGCCAGATCGCGCGTATCGTAGGGCAGGATGTCGATGGGGGGCTTTCGGGCCTGGCCGGCTGGCTGCAGGCGCAGATAAGAGAAATCGGTCGTTTGACCAGGGCGCCCGGAAGGCTCGGGCACATAAAATTCCAGAGGTGTCTGTGTCATGGCCATAAAAATCTCGTGGATTTATGACAGGCGCGGGAATGCCCGAAAACGAGGCATGCAAGGCCGCAAGCCGTCTTTTGGACGGTTGGCGCATGATCGCCGATCTGGCCCATTTGCGCAAGGTCGGCCCGACCCTCAACCACGCCACCCGTGCCAATACCGCCGTGACGACTCCAGGACACTGTACAACGAGAGCCCCTGTCCGCGCGAGCGAACCACGATTGCGCCCTGGTGATCCGTGCGCCAGACCCGTGCCCCCGCCCTGGTCCAGCGCCGCAACACTGCGTCATCCGGATGGCCATGCCGATTCCAGCGCCCTGCCTGCATGATGACGTGGCGTGCGGCCGATGCTTCGACAAAGGGCGCGGTCGACGAGGTCCGTGAGCCGTGGTGGGCGGCCACTACCACGTCGCTCGCCCCGAGCCCGCGATGCACCAGGGCCGATTCGGTTTTTCGCTCGATGTCGCCCGTCAGCAGCGCACTGTGGCGCGCGCCCCGTACCCGCAGTACGCAACTGCCCTCATTGGCTGCGCCGCCCTTGCGCACGGCCTGCCGATCAAGTGGCCAGAGAAATTCGAACTGCACCTGATCAATCATCCAACGGCCGCCAAACAGACAGGGCACCATGGCCAGCGGCAGGGGCGGCAGGCCGGCCTGGAGCTTGCGAGCCTCGCCGTCCAGCCACCGCTTCAAATCAAACGAACTGAAGCTTTGCTCGACCGGAACGCCCCGCAGCACCCCCGAGACGCCACCGGCATGGTCGAGATCGGCATGTGACACGATCAGCGCATCCAGACGGCCGATCCCCAGCGCCTTGAGCGCCGGCAGCACAGTGCGCGCCCCTTCTTCCGAATCGCGCGCGTGGCGTGCGCCGGCATCGAACAACAGCGCATGGCGCGCCGTCTGGATCAACACCGCACTGCCCTGACCCACGTCCAGCGCCAGCAAGTCCCATTCGCCAAGCCCCGGACGGGATGGCGCCCACAGCAACATGGGCAGGAAGGCCAGCCAAGGCCAGAAGCGCTGGCCCACCACCACGGGGCGTGGATACAACGCCAGACCCACGCCGGCCAGAGCCCCCAGGTAAATCCATGCCGGCCCCGCCGGCACGGACCAAGTGGGCAGGCTTGCCAGCCATTCGGTTGGCCACATCATGGCGCGCAACACGCCATGGGCCAGCCAGGCCAGCCCCTGTGCGACCCCATCCACCCCCGGCAGCAGGGCCGTCGCCGCCAACAGCAGCGATAACGGGGTGACCACGAGTTCGATGAGCGGTATCGCGTACGCATTGGCCAACGGCGATACGACGGAAATCTCGTGAAACAGCCAGGCCAGGGCGGGCGCCAATGCAAACGTGACGGCCATCTGCAGCCGGATCGCCAAGCGCAGTGCACGCCGCCAGCCAGTTGCGGCCGGCGAAACCGGGTCAGGGGTCGCGCCCGACGCCCCGGTGGCCGCTTGCGTCACCGAGCCCACCGCGAACAGGACGGCCACGGCCATGAAGGACAGCCAGAACCCGCTTGCGCGAATCGCCCAGGGGTCAAAAGAAACCACCAACACAGCCGCCAGAGCCAGCACCCGGGCTGGGCTCAGGCGCAGCTGCAGCGCCTGCGCCCCCGCCACGACGGCCAGCATCAGAAAGGTACGCTGGGCCGGCACGCCCCAGCCGGCCAGCAGGCAGTACAGCCAGGCCACGACCAGCGCAGCGCATGCGGCTGCGCGGCGCGCCGGCCAGCGCTCGGCCAGACAGCGCCCGCGCCAGCGCAGGCGCCGCCACAGCGCTGACACGAACAGCGCCGCCGCACCCGAGAGCATGGTGATGTGCGAGCCCGATATCGATACCAGATGCGTCAGCCCGGAGCGGTTGAAGACCTGCCAATCGGCATCATCCACGCCGTCCTGATCGCCGATCGCCAGCGCGCGCAGGACAGGCCCATAGCGATAGCCCGCCAACCAGGGCGCCATTGCTGCACGCACGGCATGGCGCGCGCGGTCAGCCACGATGGACAGGCTGTGCCAGTTTTCGTCACGCAGATAAACAGGCGTGCCCCGAACCGTGCCAGCGGCCCGCACGCCTTGGGCAAAGACATGGCCTTCGTAGTCGAAGCCCCCGGGGTTGTGCGCGGCAAGAATGGGCCGCAAGACCAGCGCCATGCGCCAGACCTGGCCGGGCCGCACGTCGGGAAATGGCGGATCAGCCGCCCTGGGTGCTGCATACGGGCTGCGCCAGCCCGCTGCCGACCAGTTGACCCGTATGCGCGCCGGCACCCCGGCGGGATGCGCGTGCAGCACGTCGGCATCGAAGCCGATCCGATCGGGCTGCAGGCGAGGCAGACTGGCGACCCTGAGCTCGATGCGCGAGACGCGATCGACGTTGCGTTCGTCCAGCCCCTCGCCCAGTCGGGCCTGAGCCCAGACCGTGGCCATGGTGAAACCCGACCAGCCTGCCAGCAGGCACCAGGCCAGGCGGCGCAGGTGGGCCCCTGCAGCAGGCCACGAAAGACGCCAGGTACGTGAAGCGCACCAGCCCAGCCCCAGGATCGACAGCAGGCCCACCCACCCCCAGCCCAGGGCAGCGGGTGACGGCAGATCCGCCATCTCGTGGACCGCTATGACCCCCAGCAACCCGGCCATCACCGCCAGACGCCCCACCATGCCATTGCCCCCCGCCACGTTCCAGGGGTCTATCGTAGGGTGCGCCCAGGGTCCACGCGCATCCACCCGACCCTCATGATCACACAGGGATATCCCGCGCGAAATCGCCCCTGGCGCTGTCTCGCGGTCGTGTGACTACAGTGACTCCGAGGCCAGCAACGCCTGCAGTCGAGGCAGGACCCGCCCGGCATTCAGGGCGCATTGATGCACCACGTGTGCAGTGGCCTGTGCGCGCAGGCGCGCCAGCGCCTGCGCGATTCTGGCCAGCTCTGCAGGCTCATTGCGCGGTCGGGCCGCCCCGGCGCCCCGGCCCGCGCCCAGCCATGCAGGCGGCATGTCCGGCGCATCGGTCTCCAGCACAAGCGCGCCCTCGGGCAACCCGCTGGCCAGGCGGCGAATCTGCAAGGCGCGCGGATAGGTCAGCGCGCCGCCCATGCCCAGGACGAACCCGAGCTCGATGAATTGCCCGGCCTGCTGGAAGCTGCCGTTGAAGGCATGGGCAATACCACGCACGCCCGGCTGCCGGCGCATATATTTCAACAATCGATCCTGGGCCTTGCGGCCATGCAGAAGCACCGGTAAACCATGCGCTGCAGCCAGTTGCAACTGACGCTCGAAAAAATGCTCCTGGCGGGCTCTGCGTGGACCCTCTGCGTGTTCGGGTACAAAAAAATCCAGCCCGATCTCGCCGATGGCCAGCAGTTTCGGATCTGCCTGATGCACTTGCAGGCAATGCTGCAGGTGGTCTAAATCCGAGTCCTGAGCCTGGGCCACGTAGAGCGGATGGATACCCAGCGCGTAGCCCACGCCGGGCGTGGCGTGCGCCAGGCGCCGGACGGCCTCGAAATTCGAGACGGCCACGGCCGGTACGACGATGGCTCGCACCCCCACCCGACGCGCCCGGTCGAGGACGGCGGCGCGGTCTGCCTGAAAGACTGCGGCATCCAGATGGCAATGCGTATCGATCAGCATCGGGAACTCAAGCGCCCTGCCTGCATGGCCAGCTGGCGATGCGCCAGTGCGGCCAGCGCAGGGTCGTGGGTCACGATCACGAACGCCATCCCGAGCCTGCGGTTGATGTCGAGCAAAAGCTCGAACATGGCCTGGGCGGTCTCGCGGTCGAGATTGCCGGTGGGTTCATCGGCCAGGACGCAGGCGGGCTCGGCCACCAAGGCACGCGCCAGTGCCACGCGTTGGCGCTCGCCGCCAGAGAGCTGGCCGGGGAAATGCCCCGCGCGCCGCTGCAAGCCGACTTGGGCCAACAGGCGGGCGGCCGCCTCGCGCGCGGCGGGCCGGCCCAGCCCCCGCACGATGAGCGGCATCGCCACGTTGTCCAGCGCCGTGAATTCAGGCAATAAATGATGGAATTGATAGACGAACCCCAGTGCTCGGTTGCGCAGGCGGCTGCGCTCGCGTTCGGACAGGCCCGCGGCCGGTTGGCCGATGACTTCCACGGCACCGCCGTCGGGCACGTCGAGCAGACCCAGCACGTGCAGCAAGGTGCTTTTGCCCGAGCCCGACGCCCCGACGATCGCCACGATTTCACCGGCATGCACCTGCAGATTCACATCCTGGAGCACCGGCACGCGCCCAGCGCCTTCGTCATAGGTTCGAGATAAATGGTGGGCACGCAGTACGACCGCGCGTGCGGAATCCGGGGTATCAGTCATGACGCAATATCCGGGCCGGTTGCAGACGGGCCGCACGCCAGCCCGGGTAGATCGTGGCCAGCAGCGAAAGCGCCAGCGAAGTGCCGCCGATCACCAGGATGTCGGCGAGTTGCGGGTTCGAGGGCAGTTCGCTGATGAAGTAGATTTGCTGCGGCAGGAAGTGGATCCCCAGGAGCCGCTCGATCCACGGCACGATGACGTCGACATGAAAGGCAACCAGCGTGCCGCCTGCCACCCCCAGCGCGGTGCCCATGACGCCGATCAAGGCCCCCTGGATGAGGAAGATGCGCGCCACCTGGCCGGGCGTCGCCCCCAGCGTGCGCAGGATGGCGATATCTGCGCGCTTGTCCTTGACCGCCATCACCAGCGATGACAGCAGGTTGAAAGCCGCCACCGCGACGATCAGCGCCAAGATCAGGAACATCATGCGTTTTTCGGTCTGTACGGCCGCAAACCAAGTCCGATTGTTTTGTGTCCAATCGGATGCCAGCACACCTGCCGGGAGTGCGTCGAGCAATGCCTGGGCCACCCGAGGGGCCTGTTGCATGTCACCGATCCGCAGCCGCACGCCACTGGTGCCGCTTCCCCGGAACACCTTGGCGGCGTCCTGGACGTCGATGAACACCAACGACGAATCGTATTCGTAATGGCCACTGGCGAAAATCCCCGATACCGTGAACTGGCGCATGCGCGGTGCGAAACCCGCGGGTGACACCGAGCCCTCGGGCGCGAGCAGCAGCACCGTGTCTCCCAGGCCCACGCCTAGCGCGCGGGCCAGCTGTGTACCCAGGATCAGGTGATAACGACCCGGCGCGAGGCTATCGAGCGCGCCCTCGATCATCTGCCCGGCCAGGTCCGAGACGCCAGGCTCCAGACTCGGATCGATTCCGCGCACTTGTACACCGGACAGGCCCCGCCCGCGCGCCAACATGGCCTGCGACGCCACGAAGGGCGCCGCGGCGCGT
Organism: Castellaniella sp.; assembly: GCF_041675725.1. Lineage (GTDB taxonomy): Bacteria > Pseudomonadota > Gammaproteobacteria > Burkholderiales > Burkholderiaceae_B > Castellaniella. Next base: position 27,564 of record NZ_JBAYTI010000037.1, read on the forward strand.
ACTTCGGGCCGATCTTTGGCCTGTTCGGCCAGGTCCTGCCAATGGCGCAGCACGTATTCATGCCCCATGCCCGGTACGGTGAGCTCGATATGCGGCAGCACGGACAACATGCGATCGCGCACCTGGATCTGGAAGCCGTTCATGACCGACAGGACGATGATGAGCGCAGCCACCCCCAGGGCAATGCCCGTCATGGAGCTGAAGGCCACGAAGGACACGAAGCGGTCGTTGCCCCGCCCGCGCCACCGCCCCAGACCCGCATAACGGGCGCCTATCCACCATTCATACGCCATGTGTAATCGTCCCGTGCCTCGACCCTATCCTCTACAATCGCGCCATGCACATACTCCTGCCCGGCGCCTGGCCAGAGCCCGAAGTGGCGGCCGAACTGGCGCCCCACATCGAAGCATACGCCCCCGCCCTGTTGCAATGCCTGCGCAGCGCCCGCCCGGCACCGCAGCCGGTGGCATGCCCGCCCGCCGACACCTGGTGCACGGCCGACGAGCACTGGCTGCTGCAAGCCAGTGGCTACCTCCCAGACGGGCATATTAGCGCAGGTCTGGGCCCCCTGCGCCTGGCCGCCGACGCCGCCGGGCCCGATCCGGGGCCCGTGTGGCTGGCCGAGCTCATCCACATGGCGCCCTCGCGCGACGGTGCAGCGCTGTTGCCGGCAGCCACGCTGGACATTGCCCCCGAACAGGCCGAGGCGCTGCTGGCATCGGCCTGTGCGGAACTGCCGGACCATCCCATGATCGACCTGCGCCCGACGCCGCTGCCGGCCACCTGGCAAGTCTGCTGGTCCGAGCCGGTATCGTTCGACTGCGCAAGCCCCGCCCTGGTGGCCAGCAGT
>NZ_JBAYTI010000038.1:0-28227 GCF_041675725.1 Castellaniella sp.
AAACCGTGGGCTGGAATACATGTTCATCATGATGAACGCGGCGCGCTACGCGGTGGGCCTGCAGGGCGTGGCGGTGGCCGAGGCCGCCCTGCAGCATGCCACGGCCTATGCCGCCGAGCGGATCCAGGGGCGGCCCCCCGAGGGCTCTGCCGGCCCCGTGCCCATCGAGCAGCATCCTGACGTGGCCCGTATGCTGGGCATCATGCGGGGTCTGGCCGAAGGCACGCGGGCCGTCGCTTATGTGGCCGCCGGCCTGAATGATCGCGCGCGCCATGCGCCCGATCCCGAGACCCGGGCGGCCTGTCGGGCGGTGTACGAATATCTGGTGCCCATCGTGAAGGGGTTCTCGACCGAATCGGCCGTCGAGGTCGCTTCTCTCGGCGTTCAGGTGCACGGCGGTATGGGCTACATCGAAGAGACCGGTGCGGCCCAGTACTACCGGGATGCCCGGATCCTGCCCATCTACGAAGGCACGACGGCGATACAGGCCAATGATTTCATCGGCCGCAAGCTGGCGCGCGACGGCGGGGCGGTTGCCCGTAGCCAGATCGCCGCCATGCGGGATACCGTCACGGCGTTGCAGGCCGCCGACGGTTCGGGTGCGGCCGATCTTCACCTGATCGCCCGCCGTCTAGAGACGGCGATCGATGCCTATGACCAGGCAATCGGGTTCGTCCTGGCGACCCTGGGCGAAGACGTACGGGCCGTTTTTGCGGGCAGCGTGCCGTGCCTGATGCTGGCGGGCACGGTGCATGCCGGCTGGCAGCTGGCGCGGGCAGCCCAGGTGGCCGCGCACGTGCTGGCCGATGCACCCAATGACGCATTCCACAAGCGGAAGCTTCAAACGGCGCTGGCCTATGCCGTTCATGTGTTGCCGCGGGCGGGGGCGTTGGCCTCGGCGATCGAGGACGGCCGGGCGTTGTAGCCGCACGATGCGCCCCTGATGCGGGCACGGGCCTGTCGGCCGATGGCCTCTTGCGAAAAACACTGTGGTTGTGTACAGTGCATTCAAGTACTGTTCATAACCACAGTGTCGCCGCGCTCCTGGGGTGGCGGCCCAACCGGAGGCTCTCATGGTCAAGGCGGGTATTCATTCGGCGTCGTACGGCAAGCCGTGCCGTGGTATGCGGCTTCAGGGCAAGGGGGTGCGGCAGGGCCTGGCCGATGTGCTTATGGTCCTGCTCTGGGCCGCCATGGTGCCTGCAACCCTGTGGCTCGGGGTGGCCGCCGGTTTCTAGCAGGGCCGGGCTACAGCCGTCTACAGCGGCTTGCGTGTTGCGTGTATAATACTTGGCTTTGCATCCTCTGGCCCGGTCATACCGCATCCAACAACGCCGCAGGTCCAAGATGCCATGGAGCCCAGTGTGAATCTCATCGAAACCCTAGAGCAAGAAGAAATCGCCCGCCTCATGCAGGGGCGCACCCTGCCGGATTTTGGCCCAGGCGATACCGTCGTCGTCAACGTCAATGTGGTCGAAGGCACGCGCAAGCGCGTGCAGGCCTACGAAGGCGTGGTCATCGGTCGCCGCAACCGCGGCCTGAACTCGGCGTTCACCGTACGCAAGATGTCGTCTGGCGAATCCGTGGAACGCACCTTCCAGCTGTATTCGCCACAAATTGCCAGCATCGAAGTCAAGCGCCGTGGTGCGGTTCGCCGTGCTAAACTGTACTACCTGCGTAGCCGCACGGGTAAGTCTGCCCGCATCAAGGAAAAACTGGTCCGCAAGGCCGTCTGATTCTATTTCGGGCATTCATCCACAAGGCACCCCGGCAGGGTGCCTTGTGCGTTTTGCGGCAGTCTTTTTCGGAATGCCATGTCGCAGCTGATTCAGGCTCGTTCAGTCAGGCACGAGCACGGGTTCGATCCGGTTACACAGCCTGTGGTGCCCAGCCGCCCGCTGCCCGCCCTGCCGCCAACCAGCCTGCAAATGGAACGCATCCGCCAGGCGTTCGAACACCCGGTACCCTGGCAGGTCGAGCCTTTGTTCAGCCATGAATTCTTCGTATCGGGTACGGCCAGTCAGGGGGCGCGGCAGGCGGCCGTCCTGATGCCATTGGTGCCGCGCGTCGACGGCCTGAACGTGTTGCTCACGCGTCGTGCAGATCACCTGCACCATCATGCCGGCCAGGTCAGCTTTCCCGGTGGATGCATCGAGCCCGGGGATCCTGGCCCTATCGACGCCGCTATCCGGGAAACGCGCGAAGAAGTCGGTATCGAGCGCCAATACGTGCGCGTCATTGGCACGCAGCCCAGTTTGCTCACCACCACCCAGTTCCTCATGACGCCCATCGTGGGCGAATTGCTGCCCGGTTTTCGTATCATGCCCGATGCGTCGGAAGTCGCCGAGGTCTTCGAGGTACCGCTGGCGGTGCTCATGGATCCCGCGCGGCATGTGCTGCATCGCATGCAGGCCGATTCCGGCCAGGGGCGTTGCTATTACTCGATCCGTTGGCAGTCGCACTTCATCTGGGGCGCAACGGCCATGCTGATCCGCAACCTATACCATTTTCTGGCGGCATCCCAGTCGGTCCAACCCGCCCAACCCCAGCCCAAAAAGACTCAATAACGCTCGCCTGCGGCGTTTTCTTCGAGAATGCGCAGATACAGTGCGTGCCTGTCTGGTTGAATCTCGCCGCGCTCGATGCCGGCCCGTACCGCGCAGCCCGGTTCATGGCGGTGTCTGCAGTCCGCAAACCGGCATTCTTCGGCGGCGGCAGCCAGTTCTGGAAAACCGCGCGCCACGTCGTGCGCACTGAGATGTTGCAAACCAAACGCCTGAAAACCGGGCGAGTCGATCAAGGTGCCCCCTTGCGGCAAAGGGTGCAGGCGGGTATGGGTCGTCGTGTGGCGCCCCGTGCCCAGGGCGGCGGACAGCGCGCCGGTTTCGGCACGGGCCTCTGGCACCAGCGCATTGAGCAGGGTCGACTTGCCCATGCCGCTTTGCCCCAGCAACAGGCTGGATCGGTTGCGCAGCAACGGACTTAGAAGCCGTCGGACCGCGGCAGGATCCAGGGCGCTCAGCACAGTGATGGGCACCCCTAAATCGGCCAGGCCCTGCAGCCGCTGGCGGGCCTGCGCCACCGTGGGTAAATCGGCCTTGTTCAATAGAATGTGAACCGGCACCCCTGCGCTGGCGGCCGCCACCAGCGCCCGATTGACGAGATCCATGGAGAATTCGGGCTCTGGCGCCACGACCAGGAGCAACTGGTCGATATTGGCTGCGAATAATTTGCTGCGGTTGGCATCCGAGCGATAGAACAAGTTGCGGCGTGGCAGGACTTCGACGATCAGGCCTTCCTGGCCCTCTGGGCGGACCCGCACCTGGTCGCCCACCGCCAGACCCGATCTTTTCCCGCGCGTATAGCATTGCCGAATGTCGCCCCGAGGGGCCATTTCGACTGAATAATGCCGTCCGTGGGCGGCGACGATGCGCCCTTGGAGCAGGGCGGGTTCAGACATGACGCAGGTGCGCGATGCGCACGGCGGCCGAGGGGTGGCTGTCGTACCAGGCGGAATGCAGGGGGTCGGGGGTCAGCGTGGCGGCGTTGTCGTCGTAAAGTTTGACCAGGGCATCGACCAGCGGTTGCGCGCCGCATTGGGCGACCGCATAGCGATCGGCCTGAAATTCGTCGCGGCGCGACAGGAGGCTGGCGATGGGCGTGACCCAGAAGGTGAACACGGGCAGTGTCAGCATGAACAGCAGCAGGGCCAGGCCGTCATTGGGCCGGCCCAGCTGCGGGATCACGCCGAGCTGCACGTAGAACCAGGTTTGTGTAGAGAGCCAGGCCAGCAGTTGCAACAGGACGCCCGCCACCAGGAAGTTGACGACGATGCGCCGCAGGACGTGGCGATGCGCGAAGTGTCCCAGTTCGTGCGCCAGCACGGCTTCGACCTCATCGATGTTCAGGCGCGCCAGCAGGGTATCGAAAAAGACGATTCGGCGATGTCGGCCAAACCCTGTGAAGTAGGCATTGCCATGGGCGGATCGGCGTGAGCCGTCCATGACGAACAGGCCTTCGAGACCGAAGTGACAGCGCTGTGCCAGGGCGTGGATGCGCTCGCTCAGTTCGGGGTTGTCGAGCGGCGTGAAGCGGTTGAACCAGGGGGCGATGAAACCGGGATACAGCCACAGGACGAGCAGGTTGAAACCCACCCAGACCCCCCAGGCCCACCAGGCCCAGTGCTGCGCACTGGCCTGCATCAGCCACAGGATGGCCAACAACAGCGGAATGCCCAGTACCAGGGTGACCACCAGCATTTTGAGGCTGTCGACCACGAACAGGCGCGGCGTCATGCGGTTGAAGCCAAACCGGGCCTCGAGGACGAAGGTGCGCCAGGCGGAGAACGCAAGACCGATGAGGCCCAGGAACGCCAACACCACCGCGATGAGCAGCGCCTGCCGCCAGAGTTCGGATTCGACCAGGCGCGCGGCGAGAATATCCAGCCACTGCAATCCGCCCAACAGCGTCAGTGCGAGCAGCACGGCGGCTTCGACGATGCGTTCGATGATCGTAAGGTGACTGCGGGCTGCCGTGTAGTCGGCCGCCCGCTGATGGCTGTGCAGGCCGATACGGTGGGCGAAGGCTTCGGGCACGCGATCGCGGTGGGCCATGACGTGGCGTATTTGCCGCCGGGCCAACCAGGTTCGCAAGGCCAGGTCGCCCAGCAGGCAGGCGAGAAACAGGGCGGTCAGCATGCGGGTCGGGCCAATGTGCGAAAATCAGGACTTTGCAATAAGGGATTATAGAGTATGGCTCTGCATGACCAGCGCCTCATCTGGCTCGACATGGAGATGTCGGGCCTGGATCCAGAAAAGGAGCGCATTCTGGAAATTGCCGTGATCGTGACCGAAGCCGATCTGGCCGTGGTCGCCCAGGCGCCCGTGCTGGTCGTTCATCAGCCGCAGGCGGTGCTCGACAACATGGATAAATGGAACCAGTCGACCCATGGTAAAAGCGGCCTGATCGAGCGGGTCAAGGCCTCTACACTGACGGAAGAACAGGCCCAGGACATCCTGCTGCGGTTTCTCGAGCCGCTGGTGCCCGCGGGCAAATCACCCATGTGCGGCAACACGATTTGCCAGGATCGCCGATTCATGGTGCGATACATGCCAAGGCTCGAAGCCTATTTCCATTACCGCAATCTGGATGTGAGTACACTGAAGGAACTCTCTTTGCGCTGGAAACCCGAGGTCTATCGCAGCTTCAACAAGATCGGCAAGCACGAGGCGCTGGCCGATATTCAGGAATCGATCGACGAGCTCAAGCATTATCGTCAGCATTTTCTGAAACTGTAGTCACTGGCTGATGTCCGCGGCATGCTGGGCGCGCTTGCGCTGGGTGCCGGAATCGCCCATTTTCCAGGAGGCACTGTGCACGCACCAGGGATTGCCGGCATCGGCACCGATTTGCTGCAGGTGGCCCGCGTCGAGCGGGTCTATGCGCGCCATGGCCGGCGTTTCGTCGAGCGCATCCTGGGGCCCGAAGAACAAAGCGTGCACGCGCGTCGGGCCGCCCGGGATGCACGCCGGGGCATCCGCTACCTGGCGACGCGCTTTGCGGCCAAAGAGGCGTTTTCCAAGGCGATCGGCCTGGGCATTCACATGCCCATGACCTGGTCGCGCGTGCAGATACTCAATCGTCGCGGCGGGGCACCTGAAATCCACCTGTCAGCCGAACTCGCAGACTGGTACCAGGTGCGTTTCGGTCCTGCGCACGTGTCGATGACCGATGAAGCCGACATGGTGGCTGCATTTGTCATCATCGAGCATCTAGCCCGCTCCGGCGGGCTGGATGCGCCCTGTGTCACAGGGCCCGAGGGGTCCGTCGGTGGGGGGGTGGCATGAACGTTCACGTATCGGGATGGATGCCGGGGCCGGTCATGGTCGACGTCGCCGGCTTCGAACTCACGGCGGCCGAGGTCCGCCGCCTCACGCATCCGCAGACCGGCGGCGTGATCCTGTTTGCCCGCAACTTCGCCGATCGCGACCAACTGCTCGGCCTTTGCCAGAGTATCCATGCGGTGCGCGACGAGCCCCTGCTGATTGCAGTGGATCACGAGGGGGGGCGGGTGCAGCGGTTTCGGACCGACGGCTTTACCGCCATACCGCCCATGCGCAGCTTTGGCCGCTGGTACGATCAAGACCCCCAGGCGGCGTTGCACGCCCTGACCGAAATCGGCTTCGTCCTGGCCAGCGAGCTGCGCGCCTGCGGGGTCGATCTCAGCTTTACGCCGGTGCTGGACCTGGACTACGGGCCCAGCCAGGTCATCGGAGACCGGGCCCTGCATGACGATCCCGCCGTGGTGGCCCTGCTGGCCCGCGCGCTGGTCCAGGGGCTGGGGCAGGCCGGCATGGCGGCTTGTGGCAAGCATTTTCCGGGGCACGGCGCCGTCGCCGCCGATTCTCACCTCGAGGTGCCCGTAGACGCGCGTTCGCTGGGCGAGATCCTCGATGCCGACGCAGCCCCCTATGCGTGGTTGGGAGACCTGGTCCTGCCGGCCGTGATGCCGGCCCACGTCATCTATTCTCAAGTGGCACCCGAGCCGGCGGGGTTCTCTCAGCGCTGGATCACCGACATCCTGCGCAATCGTCTGCAGTATGATGGAGTGGTGTTTTCCGATGACTTGACCATGGAAGGGGCCCGCGTCGCAGGCGATATCCATGCACGGGCGCAGGCGGCCCTGCAGGCCGGCTGCGATATGGTGCTGGTATGCAATCGACCCGATCTCGCCGATGCCCTGCTCGAGCGCCTGGCAGACCAGCCGCCGCAGATGGCGTCGGTGAATCGCGTCCGCCGCTTGCGGCCCAGCCGGCCGGCGCCCAGCTGGGCCGAGCTTCTGTCCGATGCCAGATATGTCCGAGCCCGAAGCTTTCAATCTGAAGACCTTCCTGGCTGATCTGCCGCACCTGCCGGGGGTCTACCGGCACCTCGACGCCCAGGGCGAAGTCCTGTACGTAGGCAAGGCGCGCGATCTCAAACGCCGGGTCAGCTCGTACTTCCGGAAATCCGGCCACGGCCCGCGCATCGCCCACATGCTGGCGCGGGTCGCGCGTACGGAAATCACGGTCACGCGCACCGAGGCGGAAGCGCTGATCCTGGAAAACAACCTGATCAAGCGTCTGCGGCCCCGCTACAACATTCTCTTTCGGGATGACAAGTCTACCCGTATCTGCATATCACCGACCACGAGGCGCCGCGGCTGGTCTACTATCGCGGCAGTACCCGCGGCAAGGGGCATTTCTTCGGCCCCTATCCCAGTTCGTGGGCCGTGCGCGAAACCATACAGATCCTGCAGAAGGTGTTTCGTCTGCGCACTTGCGAAGACAGCGTCTACGCGCACCGGACGCGTCCGTGCCTGCTCTACCAGATCGGGCGCTGTTCGGCGCCCTGCGTGGGCCTGATTTCGCTCGAAGACTATCAGGCCGATGTGCAGCGTGCGATCCGCTTTCTGGAAGGGCGCTCAGATGAAGTCATGCAGGACATCGAGGCGCGCATGATGGCGGCATCGGACCGGCAGGATTACGAGCAGGCGGCCGTGCTGCGCGACCAGATGCGCGCCCTGGCCAAGGTGCTCCAGCAGCAGACCATGGAGCAGGTGGGTGAGGACAGCGTCGACATCATCGCGCTCGAGCAGGCAGAAGGCCGCGTGTGCGTCAATCTTGCCATGGTCCGCAATGGCCGCCACCTGGGTGACAAGCCCCTGTTTCCCACTCAGGTGCAGGATCAGGCGGCCGAAGACATTCTGGCGGCCTTCATTGCCCAGCACTATGCGGATAATCCTGCGCCCGCCGTCCTGGTGTGCTCTCATCCCATTCCGGATGCCGATCTGCTGGCCATGCTGGCGTCGCAACATGGCCATCCTGTGCGGGTCCTGACCCGTCCCCAGGGTGCACGCCGCGCCTGGCTGGATCAGGCGCGGCGCAACGCGCAACGCGCTCTGGCCAACCGCCTGAGCGAGTCCAGTGCCCGCGAGGCGCGTACCCGCGCATTGGCCATAGAGCTGGATCTCGACACCGACGAGACAGCGCTCGATGCCTTGCACATCGAGTGTTTCGACATCAGCCATACCGCGGGCGAGGCGACCCAGGCTTCTTGTGTGGTGTACCGCCATCACGAGATGCAGCATTCGCTGTACCGCCGTTTCAACATCGCCGGCATCGAGCCGGGTGACGACTATGCGGCCATGCGCCAGGTACTCACGCGGCGGTTTGCGCACGTGGCCGACGGCCAGGCGCCCATGCCGGACGTGGTCCTGATCGACGGCGGCAAGGGCCAGGTCGAGGTGGCCCGCCAGGTGTTCGTCGAGCTGGGCCTGGATATTGCCACCCTGGTGGGGGTGGCCAAGGGCGACCATCGTCGGGTCGGGCTCGAGACGTTGGTGTTTGCCGATGGCCGGACGCCCGTGGCGCTTGGGGTCGAGTCGCCGGCGCTGATGCTGGTGGCCCAGGTCCGCGACGAGGCGCACCGGTTCGCCATCACCGGCATGCGGGCGCGGCGCGCGCGGGCGCGCAATGTCTCGCGCCTCGAGGAAATCGAAGGCATCGGCAAGCAGCGGCGGCAAAAGCTGCTGGCCCGTTTCGGTGGCTTTTCGGGGGTGGTGGATGCGAGCATCGACGAGCTGCGCAGCGTGACGGGCATCTCGGATGAGTTGGCCGAGCGCATTTACGATGCATTGCACGAGTGAACAAGGTAGTATGCGCCTATCATGCCGCTGAATATCCCGATCGCCCTCACCTGGTTGCGCATTGCCATGATCCCGCTGATCGTGGGCGTCTTCTATCTGCCGGATGCCTGGACGGCAGGCTGGCGCGATGCCGCGGCTGCGCTTGCCTTCGTCGTGGCGGCCGTGACAGACTGGCTCGATGGCTGGCTTGCGCGCCGTTGGAACCAGACCTCCGCATTCGGTGCGTTTCTGGACCCGGTGGCCGACAAGCTCATGGTTTGCGCGGCCCTGCTGATCCTGCTGGATCTGGGTCGGGTGGATTCGCTCATCGCGCTGGTCATCATCGGGCGCGAAATCACGATTTCGGCCCTGCGCGAATGGATGGCGAAGATCGGTGCAAGCAGCAGCGTGGCCGTCAACTGGCTGGGCAAGTTCAAGACGGCGGCGCAGATGGTCGCCATCCCATGCCTGTTGTACTGGGAGCCCTGGCGCAATCTGCCCGTGCGCTGGATCGGCGGCGTGCTCATCGTGGTGGCCGCCATCCTGACCTTCTGGTCGATGTGCTGGTACTTGCGCATGGCCTGGCCGCAGATGCGCGAACGGGCGGACGGCCCGGGCTAAGCAGCCGCCTTCATTGCCTGAGCGTGCGCGTCTGGCTGATCTCGCCGGGGTCGTGATTGGCGCGCCACGGGTTGATGTCCAGGCCACCGCGCCGGGTGTAGCGGGCATAAACCAGCAAGGTGTCCGGTTGGCAACGCTGCATGATCTCGCCAAAGATCTTTTCTACGCACAGCTCGTGAAACTCTTGCGTGTGGCGCAATGAGACGACATAGCGCAACAGGCCTTCGCGGTCGATTTGCGGGCCGGCATAGCTGACCTGCAGGCTCGCCCAGTCGGGTTGGCCGGTGACCGGGCAGTTCGACTTCAATAGTTCACTGACCAGGGTTTCGCGCACGAACGGCGCCGAGCGCGTGCATGCCAGGGCCTCGGGCCGCGGCTCGCCGCCGGCGTCGAACTGCAGCTTCTGGTCATCGATGCACGTGCCGCGCAAGGGGGCGCAGCTGAGCTCGAAGGCGGGTCGTACGGACAGAATCTCGACACCGACTGGTTTGCCGCAGGCGCGCGACAGGTCGGTATACAGACGCAGCCGAACGATGTCCGCGTACTCGAAGCGTTCGTCGTTGTAGCTGTTCAGATACAGCTTGAAGGACTTGGATTCGATCAGGCCCGGGCTGTCGTGGGGGAACGTAAAACGGCCCATGGCCACCACCGGCTTGCCCCCTGCATCCAGCCAGGATAGCTCATAGGCGTTCCAGATGTCGCCGCCGTGGCTGGCCTGCGGCAAGGCCAGGCCGCTGCGCGTCAGGCTGCGTTCGATGACGTGCAACAGGTTGGGGTCGTAGTGGTCGGGGGCGACGACCGTTTTGCCCAGGGGGCTTTCTGACAGGGGCTTGAATGGCATGGTGAATGGCCGGGAAGGAAAATGCACGGAATACCGTTACTGTATACCGCCATCCTTCATTTCGCATGATGAAATCTTCTTTTTGGGATATGAAAATAGAATGCTGCGGTGCATTGAACCGATTTTCATTATGTTCAAAAAGATTTCATCACATGAAATAATGAATGTAATCTATTGATTAAATAGTAAAAAAAATATTGTCTTATATAAGATAGATGGGTTATATGCGGCGCACCATAGGCGTACACTGTGGTCATCCCATTCCATTAGGAGATGCACCATGAGCACCCGAGAGCAAGAAGTTCGCAACCTGCAGCGCCGCTGGGCGGAAGACCCCCGCTGGCAAGGCATCAAGCGCGGCTACGATGCCGAAGAAGTCGTGCGTTTGCGCGGCTCGGTCAAGGTCGAGCACAGTCTGGCGCGCCGCGGCGCGGACAGTCTGTGGCGCTTGCTGCACGAAGAGCCTTTCGTCAACGCACTCGGGGCCCTGACGGGCAACCAGGCCATGCAGCAGGTCAAGGCGGGCCTGAAAGCCATCTACCTGTCGGGCTGGCAAGTGGCCGGAGACGCCAACATCGCGGGCGAAATGTATCCGGACCAGTCCCTGTATCCCGCCAACTCGGTCCCCATGGTGGTACGGCGCATCAACAATGCCCTGATGCGCTGTGATCAGATCCAATGGATGGAAGGCAAGAATCCCGGCGATGCCGGTTATACCGACTACCTGGCGCCCATCGTGGCGGATGCCGAAGCGGGTTTCGGGGGCGTGCTCAATGCCTTCGAGCTCATGAAGGCCATGATCGAGGCGGGTGCGGCGGGCGTGCACTTCGAGGACCAGCTGGCTTCCGTCAAGAAATGCGGCCACATGGGCGGCAAGGTGCTGGTGCCCACGCGCGAGGCGGTCTCCAAATTGGTTGCGGCGCGCCTGGCCGCCGACGTGATGGACGTGCCCACCTTGCTGGTGGCCCGTACCGATGCCGAGGCCGCGGATTTGCTGACCAGCGACATCGACGAGAACGACGCGCCCTTCATCACCGGCGAGCGTACGGTCGAGGGCTTCTTCCGTACCCGGGCGGGCCTGGATCAGGCCATTGCGCGGGGCCTGGCCTATGCGCCGTACGCGGACCTGATCTGGTGCGAGACGTCGACGCCCGATCTCGACCATGCGCGCCAGTTCGCCGAAGCCATTCACCGGCGCTTCCCAGGCAAGATGCTGGCCTATAACTGTTCGCCGTCCTTCAACTGGAAAAAGAACCTGGATGACGCCACGGTGGCACGGTTCCAGCGCGAACTTGGCGCCATGGGCTACAAGTTCCAGTTCATTACGCTGGCCGGGTTCCATGCGCTCAACTACAGCATGTTCGAGCTGGCCCATGGCTATGCCAGCCATCAGATGTCCGCGTTCGTCGAATTGCAGCAGAAGGAATTCGCCGCTGCCGACAAGGGCTTCACGGCCGTCAAGCACCAGCGCGAGGTCGGTGTGGGTTATTTTGATGCCGTCACGCAGGCCATCGAAGGCGGGCAGTCGTCGACAACGGCCCTGACAGGGTCCACCGAAGAGGCTCAATTCGACGAGCATGCCGAGTCGGAAGCGGTCTGATGCAGACGCCGGGCCCGTGAAACGGCCCCGGTGCCATATGTAGTACGGGGAGGGGCAGCCTCCCCTTTTTTTGGCCTGATCCCTTGGCTGGCGCGGATGCGGACGTCAACGCCTTGATCTGGATCAAAGTATCTTTTCGCGGGTCTGGCTATAGTCCGCTCATGCGTACGCCCAACCTGTTTTCCCCGCCTCCTGGCCTCGGCGAGTCTTCGCGTCGTGAACGGCGCCGCATGTTGGCGCGCACGGGGTTGGCCTGGCTGGTGATGATGCAGGTCATGATGCTTGCGTTCCCCGGCTATATGCGTCCTGTGGAACGCTCGGCCGAGGCCCAGCAGACGCTCGAGCAGGCCATCGTGCTCATGAACTGGTCCAGCCTGGTCCTGTGCGTGCCGCTCATGACGTACTGTGCCTGGCCCCTGTGGCAGGGGGCCTGGCGCGATCTGGCGCGGCGTCGTGTGGGCATGGACGTCCCCGTTGCCCTGGGCCTGCTGGCCGCTTTCATCCCCAGCGTAATCGCCACCTGGCGCCAAACGGGCGAAGTGTATTTCGATTCGGTGTCCATGTTCGTCGCCTTTCTCATGGGCGCGCGCTATCTCGAATTATGTGCCCGGCAGGCAGCCGGCTCGCGGTCGGCAGGCGGCCTCGAAGGCCATCTGCTGGCGCTGGCCGATCGCTGGGCCCTGCGTTTCGTGTGCGTGCAGCTTGTGCTCGCGGCAGGCGTCGGGCTGTGGTGGTGGTCGGTCCAGCCCGATCAGGCCGTGGCCGTGACCGTGGCGCTGCTGGTCATGAGCTGCCCCTGTGCGCTGTCCATGTCCGTGCCGGCCGCGTTGGCGGCGAGGCGCACGCTGTCGTTGCGCCACGACCGTTCGTCGGCGCTCGACGCTCAGCGGCTGGACGCGGCCATGCGACGTGTGGCGCGGCAGAATCTGTTTGGCTCGCTGGCCTGGCACGTGCTGGTCACGCCCCTGGCGGCCATGGGCTGGGTGCAGCCGTGGCTGGCGGCGCTCACCATGCTCATGTCGTCCCTGGCCGTGGCCGTCAACGCCTGGCGCCTGACGCGCATCCAGGGCCCGAGCGGGTTGGGCCTGGTGGGCAGTACCGGGTAGGGGGTGGCGATGGATGGCCTCTTCCTGCTTTTGCCGATTTCCCTGTTGCTCGTGCTGGGGATCGGCGTGGCATTCTGGTGGGCCGTTTTTTCGGGCCAATTCGACGAAGCGGGGGAGGCCGCACAGGCCATCCTCGATGATGATGATTCTTGACTTGTTCTGAGGGGAACATTTATGGGCATGACCGGTACCGCCAGTGCTCCGGCCGAGACCTTCAACTACCGCGTGGTCAGGCAGTTCGCCATCGCCACCGTTTTTTGGGGCATCGTCGGGATGGCCGTCGGGGTGTTGATTGCTGCACAGCTGATCTGGCCTCAGCTCAATTTTGACATCCCCTGGCTCACCTACGGCCGTTTACGGCCGCTGCATACCAATGGCGTGATCTTCGCCTTCGGGGGCTGCGGGTTGTTTGCAACGTCCTACTACGTCGTGCAACGCACCTGTCAGGCGCGTCTGTTCTCGGAAAAGCTGGCGGCCTTCACCTTCTGGGGGTGGCAGCTGGTATTGGTGGGCGCCGTCATCACGCTGCCCATGGGCTTCACGTCCACCAAGGAATACGCCGAACTCGAATGGCCGCTGGATATCCTGGTGGTGATTGTCTGGGTGGCCTACGCCATCGTGTTTTTCGGCACCATCGTCAAGCGCCGCGTCAAACACATTTATGTGGCCAACTGGTTTTTTGGCTCATACATCCTGACCATCGCCATTCTGTACCTCTTCAACAACCTCGAGCTGCCGGTGTCCATGTGGAAGTCGTATTCCATCTATCCGGGCGTCCAGGATGCCATGGTGCAGTGGTGGTATGGGCACAATGCCGTCGGTTTCTTCCTGACCACCAGCTTCCTGGGCATGATGTACTACTTCGTGCCCAAGCAGGCCGGGCGGCCCATTTATTCGTACCGCCTGTCCATCGTGCACTTCTGGGCGCTGGCCTTCACTTACATGTGGGCAGGCCCGCACCACCTGTTGTATACCTCGCTGCCAGACTGGACCCAGTCCCTCGGGATGGCCTTCTCGCTGATCCTGCTGGCGCCCTCGTGGGGGGGGATGATCAACGGCATCATGACCTTGTCCGGCGCCTGGCACAAGCTGCGCACCGACCCGATCCTGAAATTCCTCGTCGTGTCGCTGTCTTTCTACGGCATGTCCACCTTCGAGGGCTCGATGATGTCGATCCGCACGGTCAATGCCTTGTCGCATTACACCGACTGGACCATCGGCCACGTGCATTCGGGGGCGTTGGGCTGGGTGGCCATGATCACCTTCGGATCGCTGTATTACCTGATTCCGCGGCTATATGGGCGCGAGAAAATGGCCCGCCCCGAGCTCGTCAATCTGCATTTCTGGCTGGCCACACTGGGGGTGGTGCTGTATATCGCCGCCATGTGGATCGCGGGGGTCATGCAGGGGCTGATGTGGCGGGCCACCAGCGAAGACGGCATGCTCACCTATAGCTTCGTCGAAGTCGTCAAGGCCACGTATCCGTTTTATGCCATCCGCCTGCTTGGCGGGCTGTTCTTCCTGACCGGCGTCTGCCTGATGGGCTGGAACACCTGGCTCACCGTGCGGGGTCAGACGGGCGTCAACCCGAAGGTGCCGCTCGAGACGCTCGACCCCCGCACGCCCCACCCAACCGCCGTCCCGGCATCGGCCTAAGGAGCAGACCATCATGTCAGGACATAAAAAACGCTTTTCCCACGAATTGCTCGAGCGCAATATCGGCCTGCTGATCTTCTTCAGCATTCTGGTGGTGTCGTTTTCCGGGCTGGTGCAGATCATCCCGCTGTTTTTCCAGCACTCGACCACCACGCCTGCCGAAGGGGTGACGCCGTACGAACCCTTGCGGCTGGTGGGGCGAGACATCTACATTCGCGAGGGCTGCGTGGGTTGCCACTCGCAGCAGATCCGCATGCTGCAGTCCGAGGTGCAGCGCTACGGGCCGTATTCCGTGGCGGGCGAGTCCGTGTACGACCATCCCTTCTTGTGGGGGTCCAAGCGCACCGGGCCAGACCTGGCGCGCGTCGGTGGGCGCTATTCAGATGAATGGCATCGCATCCACCTGCGCAATCCACGCGACGTGGTGAAAGAATCGAACATGCCTTCGTATCCCTGGCTGCAGCGCAATTCGGTCGAAGGCGCCAACGTGCGTGATCGCATGGAAGTCATGCGCGTCATGGGGGTGCCCTATACCGATGCGCAGATCGAGGCGGCACCCGACGCGCTGGTCGGCAAGACCGAAGAAGACGCGATCGTTGCCTACCTGCAGGGCCTGGGGGTGGCGGGCCGCGATGCGGCGCTGCAGTCGATGCTCAAAGGAGAGCACTGACATGAGTCCCGTACTGATTGGCATCGGCACGATACTGGCCATGGCGACCTTCATCGGCATCGTCTGGTGGGCCTGGTCGGGGCGCCGTGCCAAAGACAACGACCAGGCCGCCCATCTGCCCTTCGACCTGCCCGATGAATACCCAAGCGACAAGAACACCGGGGATAAAACATGAGCGATTTCGTCAGCAGCTTCTGGAGCTATTACATTGCCATTATTGCGCTGGGCGGTATCGCCTGGTGCGTCTATCTGCTTTTTTCCCAGCGCGCGTGGCTCAAGCAAGACGTAGCGGAAGTCGAAGACACCGGCCACGTCTGGGACGGCGATCTCACCGAGCTGAACAATCCGGTGCCGCGCTGGTGGACCGTGATGTACCTGGGGCTGTGCATTTTTGCCCTGGGGTATCTGGTCCTGTATCCGGGCCTGGGGTCGTGGTCCGGCATGCTGGGCTTCACCGCCGGCAAGCAGGTGCAGGCCGAGCAGGCCGCGCTCACCCAGCGCATCGAGCCGATTTATGCGCGCTACCGCGATATGCCGATCGAACAGATCGCGGCCGATGCGCAGGCGCAGGACATCGGTCAGCGCCTGTTCCTGAACAACTGTGCACAATGCCACGGCTCGGATGCCCGGGGTAGCCGGGGCTTTCCCAATCTGGTCGATGGCGATTGGCTTTGGGGCGGTTCGCCCGAACAGATCCTGACCACCATCACCGAGGGGCGCCACGGCATCATGCCGCCCTGGGGCGCGGCCATCAAGCCCGATGAAGCCTCCGCCATCGCCCAGTACGTGCGCTCGTTCTCGGGCCTGGCCCACGATCCCATGCGTGTCAATGCCGGCAAGCGCGGTTTCGACACCTATTGCGTGGCCTGCCATGGTGCCGACGGCAAGGGCAATCAGGCCCTGGGGGCGCCCAACCTGACGGACGACATCTGGTTGTACGGCAGCTCTGAGCCGACGATCGTGGAAACCATTCTGTATGGCCGCGACAACCAGATGCCGGCGCAGAAAGACAACCTCACTCCAGAACAGATCCGCCTGCTGGCCGGCTGGGTCTGGGGCCAGTCCAACCCTCAGTAAAACGTCGCCATGCAAGCACCCACCCCCGATCGAAAGCCAGCGCGCCCGACCGATGATCTTTCGGGTTGGCAGCCCGCCCGTCGTGTGATACGCAAGGGGTCCGGGGGGACGTCGCCGCAAGTCGAAAAAGCCCTGGCCGAGGTCCGTTCCAAAATCCATCCGCGTTCGGTGCAAGGGCATTACGCCCGGATCCGGGTGTTGATGGTCTTTCTGACGCAACTGGTCTTTTACGGCTTGCCCTGGCTGCAGTGGAACGGCCGTCAGGCGGTGCTGTTCGATCTGGCGGCGCGCAAGTTCTATCTGTTCGGCATGGTGCTCTGGCCCCAGGACGTAATCTACCTGGCGGTGCTCCTGGTTTTGTCGGCCTTTGCCTTGTTCCTGTTCACGGCCATGGCGGGGCGGCTGTTCTGCGGCTACGCCTGTCCGCAGACCGTATACACCGAGATCTTCATGTGGATCGAGGCCAAGGTCGAGGGCGATCGCCTGGCCCGCATCCGGCTCGACCAGCAACCCTGGAACGCGCGCAAGCTGCGCCTGAAGGCAACCAAGCACGTCCTGTGGGTGGTGGTGGCCCTCTGGACGGGCTACACCTTCATTGGCTACTTTGCCCCCATACGCGAGCTCGGTACCCATCTGATGGCGTTCAACCTCGGGCCCTGGCAGTGGTTCTGGATGCTGTTCTATGCATTCGCCACCTGGGGCAACGCGGGGTTCATGCGCGAGGCGGTCTGCAAGTACATGTGCCCGTACGCGCGGTTCCAGAGCGTGATGGTCGACGACGACACGTTCGTGGTCACGTACGACCACGTTCGCGGCGAACCCCGTGGCGGGCGTTCGCGCAAGATCGATCACAAAGAGGCCGGCATGGGCGACTGCGTCGACTGCAGCCTGTGCGTGCAGGTGTGCCCCACCGGGATCGACATCCGCGACGGTCTGCAATACATGTGCATCGGCTGTGGCGCCTGTGTGGATGCCTGTGACACCGTGATGGACAAAATGGGCTACGAGCGTGGCCTGATCCGCTACACCTCGGGCAATGCCATCACCGAGGGGCTGACGCAGAACCAGGTGCGCAAGCGGGTGCTGCGGCCGCGGGTGCTGGCTTATTCGGCCTTGCTGCTCATTATCGCCGTTGGCTTCGTCTTTTCGCTGGCCACGCGCACGACGCTGCGGGTAGACGTCATCCGCGATCGCGGGGCGCTGGGCCGCGAGGTCGCGGGCGGGCTGATTGAAAACGTCTATCGCCTGCAGATCATCAATTCGGCCGAGACCCCAGTGACGGTAGAACTCAAGGCCAGCGGTTTGCCCGGGCTGGCCCTGCAGACTGCGGATCAGGGCAGTGCGCGCATCGAGCTCGAAGGCTCTTCCAATCGCCTGGTGCCGATCGTTCTGCGGGCGCCGGCCGAAGGGCTTCAGCCAGGCCTGCATGACATCCAGTTCGAGTCTCTGGGCGAGCGCGCGGATGGCCCGGTGGATACGATCATCGAGCAGTCCAGCTTTTACGTCCCCAACTGACAGAGGCTTTTATGTCTGACTCTACGCGTGAACTCTCCGAAGGAAAACCGTGGTGGCAGCACCGTTGGCCGTGGCTGCTGATGCTAGGGCCCGCCGTGGCGGTGGTGGGTTGCATCATCACCATCGTGCTGGCGTTCCAGGCGTTTGGTGATCAGGACATCGTGGATGGCGGCTCGCGTCAGGGGCTGGTGGTGACGGCGCCGGCCGCCCACCGCTGACAGGGGGACACCATGAAGGCACGCAAGCTCATGTGGATCCTGTGGCCCGCCTTCCTGATGGCTGCCGTGTGCAGCACCCTGGTTTTTGCCCTCATCGACCCGCATGACCTGGTGCTCCTGGGCCAGTGGCAGGCCAGCCGGACGACGGTGTATACGCTGGGGTTCTTCATTTTCTGGCTGACGGCGGCCGGCTCCAGCGCCCTGACCTTGCGGATCGCGCCCCGGGGGGTCGAACTCGACGAGTTCGGCGATCCGATCGAGTGAGCCCCGTCTTTATGTCAGATCGGTGCCCGACAGTTCCTGCAGGGCAGGGTGGTCCAGGATCTGGACTTCACGCTGCTGTACGCGGATCAGGCCTTCCCGGGCAAAGCGCGAAAACAGCCGGCTCACGGTCTCCAGGGTGAGGCCCAGGTAGTTGCCGATTTCCTCGCGGCTCATGCGCAGGATGAATTCGTGTGGCGAATAGCCCAGATGCTGCAGGCGTTGCGATAGATTCAGCAGGAACACGGCCAGGCGCTGCTCTGACCGCAACCCCCCGATCGACAGCAGCATCTGGTGCGAGCGCCCGATTTCCTTGCTCATCAGGCGCCGCAGCTGCCGCTGCAGCGACGGCAGTTGCGTGGCCAGCTGGTCCATCGCAGCCAACCGGATGATGCAGACCTCGGAATCCTCGAGTGCGATGGCGTGGGATACCTGCTCTTCGTGCATCAGGCCATCCATGCCCAGCATTTCGCCCGGCAGCAAAAAACCCGTGATCTGCACTTGCCCGCGCGCGTCTTCGATCTGCGTCTTGAACGAACCCGAGCGTATGCCGTAGATGGCGTCGGCCTGGTCCCCTTCGCGATACAGGGTGCCCCCTTTGGGTAGCCGGAAGCGCTCGTTGACCAATGCGTCCATTTTCTGGATTTCGCTTTGCGACATGCCCAGCGGCAGGCAGATGGTGTTGAGCATGCACGTGGAGCAACGCGTCGAGTCGAGCGCCAGCGTAATGCGCCTGGGGCCGTGGAGCTTGCGGATCAGCCCGGAAGAGTAGGGGTCAGTCGGCACATTTAAACCTGAGAAGTACGAAGCATCACGGCCATGGCCATGATGGCATCAGGGATTATAAGTTCATTACCACGATATTTGGTACTTTGAACAAAGCAGTTGGGCATTTTAGTACCTCCGGGCTTGTGGAATGTCGTTTTGATTCCCTCAAGATCCCTATACCATGGGGTCTTGCGGGCTTTGGTTGACAGATATGTCTTAGGCCTGCATTATCGAAACCGAAATAATCTGAACTTAGAATATAGGTGTATTCATGATGTTTTTCAAAAGGTTCCTGGGTGGGTTGCTGCTCGGGCTGCTCGCCGCCGGCGTCGGCCCCGCAGCATGGGCCGAGCACAGTGGCACGGGCGATAGCCGCAGCGTGAGCCATCGGCCCGATGTGACCTTCACCTTGCGCACCGCGATTGCCGATGGCAAGCTGGTCTTTCAGGAAGAAGGCACCGACATCGTCAATCCTGATCTTCGCGTACCGGCGGGCGCCGTCGTGCAGATCAACCTGGTCAACGGTGACGGGGCCACCCATGACGTGGCCGTGCCTGAATTCCACGCCCAGTCGGACGAGATCTCCGGCATGAATTCGGCCACGGCCATCGTTTTTCGGGCCACCAAAGACGGAACCTTCGAATACTACTGCACTTTGCCGGGGCACAAGGCCGCCGGCATGGTGGGCAAGATCATCGTGGGCGAGGCGCCGGATGTGGTGCGCACCGAAGCGCCGCAGATCGCTCACGACCCCTACGAGGTGGGTGAGCCGGTGGGTGCGCGGGCCCCGCAGCATGTCTCGGTCGACCTCCTCACGACCGAATTGGTGGCCCGGCTGGCCGACAACAGCACGTACCGGTTCTGGACCTTCAACAATAAGGTGCCTGGCCCGTTCATTCGGGTACGGGTGGGTGACACCGTGACCTTGAACTTGAGCAACGCGCCGGACAGCACGCACATCCACTCGATCGACCTGCATGCCGTGACAGGCCCGGGGGGTGGCGCGGACGTCACTCAGGTGGCGCCCGGCCAGTCCAAATCATTCACCTTCGAGGCCAGGCACCCCGGCCTGTTCGTGTATCACTGTGCAACACCCATGGTGGCGCAGCATATCACCAACGGCATGTACGGCCTGATCCTGGTCGAACCCGAAGGCGGGCTGTCCAGCGTGGACCGCGAATTTTACGTCATGCAGGGCGAACTCTATACGGCACAGACGCATGGTTCGCCTGGGCTGCAGGAGTTCTCTCTCGACAATCTTCTGGCGGAAAACCCGCAGCACATGATGTTCAATGGGGCCATGGATGCCCTCACCAAGGTCTACCGGATGGAGGCCAATGTCGGCGATACGGTGCGTATCTTCTTCGGGGTGGGCGGGCCGAACCTGACGTCCAGTTTCCATGTGATTGGCGAGGTGTTCGATCGCGTCTACGACCAGGCTTCGCTGACCAGCAAGCCCCTGACCGACGTGCAGACCACGCTGGTACCGCCCGGCGGCGCCACCATGGTCGAGTTCAAGGCGGATTATCCCGGCCAGTACGTGCTCGTCGATCATGCTTTGTCGCGGGTCGAAAAAGGCCTGGCGGGGATACTGATCGTCAAGGGCGAGGCGGACCCCACGATCTTCACCAGCGACGAGCGGGTGCAAGAGGGTGGGGGTCACATGGGTCATTGAGCGCGCCCGGGCCGCGTGGCAAGCAATGGCTGTCAAGCACTTGCTTGCCGCGTGTGGCGCGCTGTGTTAGGATCCAGGGATGAATTCGATTCCCTATTTTTTCTTTTTTGCTTTTTTTCCGAAGCCGCCGGTGGAGGAAGGGGATCGCAGTATCATAAAGTAGGTCAAAATTCCCTTAAAAGCCGCCGGCCCAGCCAGGCGGCTTTTTTGTTTCCGACCTGGCCCCGGCCCACAGGAGCACTACCGTGTCACACAATACCGACGATACCCGCATCCGAGAAATCCGCGAGCTGGCTCCGCCCGCCCACGTGATGCGCGAATTTCCCTGCACGCCCGAGATCTCGCATACCGTGCATGATGCGCGCGATGCCGTGCACCAGATACTGCATGGCAACGATGATCGTCTCGTGGTGGTGATCGGCCCGTGTTCGATCCACGACACCGAAGCCGCGCTCGAATACGCCCGGCGCCTGGCGCCCCTGCACCGGCGGCACATCGGCGAACTCGAGATCATCATGCGGGTATATTTTGAAAAGCCACGCACCACGGTCGGTTGGAAGGGGCTCATCAATGATCCGGGCCTGGACGGCAGCTTCGACATCAACCAGGGGCTGCGCAAGGCACGCGAGCTGCTCATCGGGATCAACGCGCTCGGCTTGCCTGCCGGTACCGAATTTCTCGACATGATCACCCCGCAGTACATCGCCGACCTGATCTCCTGGGGGGCCATCGGGGCGCGCACCACCGAGAGCCAGGTCCATCGCGAGCTGGCCTCGGGCCTGTCCTGCCCCGTAGGGTTCAAGAACGGCACCGATGGCAATACGCGCATCGCCATCGACGCCATCAAGGCCGCCTCGCATTCGCATTATTTCCTTTCGGTCACCAAGGGGGGCCATTCGGCGATCGTCTCCACGCGGGGCAATCAAGATTGCCACGTCATCCTGCGGGGTGGCAAGGTGCCCAACTACGAGGCCGAACACGTGCTGGCGGCGGCCGAAGCCCTCGAAAAATCCGGCATGCGGGCGCGGGTCATGGTCGATGCGAGCCATGCGAACAGCCACAAGGACTACACGCGCCAGCCGCTGGTCATCGATGACGTGTGCGCCCAGGTGGCGGCCGGCGACCAGCGCCTGTTCGGGGTCATGATAGAAAGCCATCTGGTCGGGGGTCGACAGGATCTGGTGCCTGGCCGTACTCTGGTATATGGCCAGAGCATCACAGACGCCTGCGTCGACTGGGATACCTCGGTTGCGATGCTCGATTGCCTGGCGGCGGCCGTGCGTGCGCGGCGTCAGCAGCAGGGCAGCGAACCGGCGCAGCTGGCCGACAGCGCGGCCTGAGCCGCTTTCTTTCGTCTGATCACCACGAGGCAAGTCATTATGGATACAACGCCGTTCGAACAGAAACCGCGGGCGCTGCCTGCGGGTTTCCTGGACGCCCTGCAGGGTCGTTTCGGCTCGCATTGCTCGACCACGGCGGCGGTGCGCGAGCATCACGGGCGCGACGAATCCCCTTATCCGCCCATGTGGCCGGATGCGGTCGTGTTTGCGCAGTCGATCGACGACGTGGTCTGGGTGGCCCGACACTGCCATGCCCATGGCGTCGCGCTCATCCCGTATGGCGTCGGCTCCTCGCTCGAGGGCCATCTGCTGGCGATCGAAGGCGGGGTCAGCCTGGATCTTTCGGGCCTGAACCAGATCGTTTCAGTCCACGCCGAAGACTTCACGGCCACGGTGCAGGCGGGGGTCACGCGCAAACAGCTCAATGAGTCCCTGCGCGATACGGGGTTGTTCTTTCCGATCGATCCGGGTGCCGATGCCAGCCTGGGCGGCATGGCCGCCACGCGCGCCTCGGGCACCAATGCGGTGCGCTATGGCACGATGCGTGAAAATGTCATGTCTCTCAAGGTGGTCACCGCCGATGGCCGGCTGATCCAGACGGCCAGCCGGGCGCGCAAGTCATCGGCGGGCTATGACCTGACCCGTTTGTTCGTCGGCAGTGAAGGCACCCTGGGCATCATCGTCGAGGTGACGGTGCGGCTCTATCCGCAACCTGAAGCCGTGTCGGCGGCGATCTGCAATTTTCCCGATCTGGATTCAGCGGTGCAAAGCGTCATCGAGATCATCCAGATGGGCATTCCAGTGGCGCGGGTCGAGTTCATGGACACTCATGCGGTGCGAGCCACCAATCAGTACAGTCACCTGGATCTGCGCGAGTCCCCGCTCCTGCTGTTCGAATTCCATGGCAGCCCGGCCTCGGTGCGCGAGCAGGCCGAATCGGTCCAGGCCATCACTCACGAGCACGGCGGCCTGGATTTCGACTGGGCCGAGCAGCCGGAAGACCGCAATCGCCTCTGGACGGCGCGTCACAACGCGTATTTCGCGGGCCTGCAATTGCGGCCCGGGTGCCGCTCCAGCACCACGGACGTGTGCGTGCCCATCTCGCGACTGGCCGAATGTGTCGGCCAGACGGCGCACGAACTGGACCAGGCCCGCTTTCCCTATACCATCGTGGGCCACGTGGGCGACGGCAATTTTCATGTGCTCATGTTGCTGGATCCCGACAACCCGGATGAATGGGCCGAGTCCGAGGCGCTCAATCGCCGCCTCGTCGAACGCGCCATCGCCATGGAAGGCACGTGCACCGGCGAGCATGGCGTGGGCCTGCACAAGCAGGGTTTCATGCGGGCCGAGCACGGACCCGATGCGCTGCACGTCATGGCGGCGGTCAAGGCCGCGCTCGATCCCCACAATGTATTGAACCCAGGCAAGATCTTGCCTCCAATCCTCTGAGGGGTCGCCATGGATGCCGTGTCAGCAGCGATCCATGAACCCGGCGGTGGGCCGGATTTTCCAGGCTTTCTCGCCCACATCGGCGGGCATCTGCCTGCGCACTGCATCCTCACGCGTCCTGATCAGACGGTGGTCTACGAATGCGATGGCCTGTCGCTGTATCGTCAGCAGCCGCCCGTCGTGGTCTTGCCCGAAACCGAAGCCCAGGTGATTGCAGTCCTCCGGGCTTGCAAGGCGCACAATGTGCCCGTCGTGCCGCGTGGGGCGGGTACGGGCCTGTCGGGTGGCGCGACCCCCCATCCACAGGGCGTCGTGGTGGGGCTGGCCAAACTGAACCGTATTCTGCGCATCGACCCGGATGCCTGCGTGGCCGTGGTCGGCCCCGGGGTGCGCAATCTGGCCATTTCCGAGGCCGCTGCGGTGCATGGCCTGTACTATGCGCCGGATCCGTCGAGCCAGATCGCGTGCTCGATCGGCGGCAACGTGGCAGAGAACTCGGGCGGCGTGCATTGCCTCAAATACGGTCTCACCGTCCACAACGTGCTGCGTATCCGGGTGGTGACGATCGAAGGCGACATACTCGAACTCGGCTCCGAGGCGCCCGAGGCGCCTGGCCTCAATCTGCTGCAGTCTTTCATCGGCTCCGAAGGCATGCTGGGCCTGGTCACCGAGGTGACGGTGCGCCTGATTCCCCAGCCCGAGCTCGCGCAGGTCGTGATGGCCAGTTTTCCCAGCGTCGAGTCGGCTGGCGAGGGGGTCACCCGGGTGATCGCGCATGGCATCATTCCAGCGGGTCTCGAACTGATGGACAAGCGGGCGGTGCATATGGTCGAGCCGTTCGTGAAGGCAGGCTATGACCTCGACGCCGAGGCCATCCTGCTGTGCGAATCAGATGGCACCCCGCAAGAGGTCGCCGAAGAGATCGCCCGGGTCGAGGCCCTGCTGCGCGAGGCGGGCGCAAGCCGCCTGCAGGTATCGACCTCCGAGGCAGAGCGCCTGACCTTCTGGGCGGGGCGCAAGAACGCGTTCCCCGCGGCAGGGCGCATATCACCCGATTACTACTGCATGGACGGTACGATTCCGCGCCGCCACCTCGGCAAGGTCCTGGCGGCGATCGCCCGGATGGAAACCGAGTTCGGCTTGCGCTGTTCCAATGTGTTCCACGCGGGCGACGGCAACCTGCATCCCCTGATCCTGTTCGACGCCAATCAGCCCGACGAGGTCGCGCGGGCCGAAGCATTCGGAGCGGCCATCCTCGAGCTGTGCGTACAGGTTGGCGGGACCATCACGGGCGAACATGGGGTGGGCATCGAAAAGATCAACCAGATGTGCTCGCAGTTCACGCGCGAAGAACTCGATGCTTTTTCGGCCTTCAAGCGCGCGTTCGATCCTTGGGGGCTGCTCAATCCGCTGAAGCTGATCCCCACCCTGGTGCGTTGCGCCGAATACGGCAAGATGCACGTCCACCAGGGCAATATCCGCTTTCCCGACATTCCGCGTTTTTGATGGCCGGCTCATGGAATACGTACTCTCCGAATTGTGTGAACAGGTCGTGACCGCGCGGGCGGCGCAGCGTCCGCTGGTGCTGCGCGGCGGCGGCACCCGGCTGTTTTATGGCGGGCCGTTGCCGGCAGCCGACCGGTTCAGTTGGCTCGATCTCGCTGCCTACAGGGGGGTGGTCAGTTACGAGCCCTCCGAACTGGTGCTGACGGCGCGCGCCGGTACGCCCCTGGCCGAAATCGAAACCGTGCTCGACGAGCAGGGGCAGATGCTGGCGTTCGAGCCGCCGCGCTTCGGTGCGGCCGGCACGCTGGGGGGCTGCGTCGCGAGCGGCCTGGCCGGTCCGCGCCGCATGGCGGTGGGCGGGCTGGCGGACTTCGTTCTCGGCACCCGCTTGCTCAACGCCGATGGCAGTGTCCTGCGGTTTGGGGGCGAAGTCATGAAAAACGTGGCGGGCTATGACCTCTCGCGTCTGCTGGCGGGCTCGCTCGGGGTCTTGGGCGCGCTGGTCGAGGTGTCCGTCAAAGTATTGCCGCGCCCGCGCTGTGAGGCCACCCAGGTATTCGAACTCGACGAAACCGCAGCTCTGGACCATTGCCTGATGTGGCGTTCACGGCCGCTGCCGATCTCGGCCACGTGGTGGCAGCCAGAGCCCACGGGGGCGGTCGGTCGTCTCACGGTTCGGCTCTCGGGCAATGAAACCGCCGTGCGCCAGGCTCGCCTGGCCATGGGCGGGGACGCCTTGCCGGCGCCGTCGGCGGAGCCGTTCTGGCTGGCGGTCCGAGACCAGACTCATCCCTTTTTCCAGCAGCGTCCGCTATGGCGCGTGGTCTTGCCGCCCGATGCCCCGTCGCTTGGCCTGGGACCAGTGGTGCATGAATGGGGGGGCAGCCTGCGTTGGCTGGCGGGGGCGCCCGAGGCGCCCGAGGCAGATGCCTTGCGCGGACGGGTTCAGGCATTGGGGGGGTCGGCAACCCTCTATCGGCACGATGGCGTGCCCCCGGGATTTTCCGTGTTCCATCCATTGCCCGAGGGGATCCTGCAGATCCACAGGCGCCTCAAGCACGAGTTCGACCCGGCTGGGATCTTCAATCCGCTGCGCTTGTACCCCGAATTCTGAGGTTTCACCATGCAAACACAATTGGCCGAATGGGCACGGGATACGGATTTCGGCCGTGAAGCCGACGAAATCCTGCGCCGCTGCGTGCATTGCGGGTTTTGTCTGGCCACGTGCCCGACGTACCTGCTGCTGGGCGATGAGCTCGACAGCCCGCGGGGCCGCATCTACCAGATGAAGCAATTGCTCGAGGGCGTCGAGCCGACCTATGTCACGCAACAGCACCTGGACCGGTGTCTGACATGCCGCAACTGCGAAACCACGTGCCCGTCGGGGGTGGAATACGGCGCCCTGGTCGATATCGGGCGCCAGCTGGTCAGTGAACGGGTACAGCGGCCCTGGCGCGAGCGCCTGAAACGCGAGAGCCTGCGCCGGCTCATGGGCTCGGTATGGTTCAAGCCGATGTATCGGCTCGGTGTGCACGTGCGCCCCCTGTTGCCGGCCGCCCTGCGCAGCAAGCTGGCGCCCGCGCGGGCGGCCGGGCCCTTGCCGGAACATACCGAGCGTCATGGCCGTCAGGTCATCATGCTGTCGAACTGCGTGCAGCCGGCCATGTTGCCGTCCATCGACGCCGCCACCCGGCGGGTGTTGGACCGGCTGGGCATTGGCACCCGGTTCGTGGCCGGGTCGGGCTGCTGCGGCGCCATCAACTATCACCTCGACGCCCAAGAGGCGGCCCGGGTGCAGATGCGAGCCAACGTCGATGCCTGGCTGCCGCTGCTCGAATCCGGCGCGGTCGAGGCGGTGATCGTGAATGCGTCCGGCTGCGGGGGCATGATCAAGGACTATGCGCGGCATCTGCAGCATGATCCCGCTTACGCCGACAAGGCCGCGCGCCTGATGCCGTACGTGAAGGACGTCGCCGAGCTCCTGGCACCCATGGCGGGCTCGTTGCAGCGTCAGCTGCGGCGTCCGCCCGGTCGGGTCGCATTCCATCCGCCCTGCACCCTGCAGCACTGGCAGGGGCTGCGGCCCCTGACCGAACGCCTGTTGGCCGAGCTCGGCTTCGACCTTCAGGCGTTCGACGAACCGCACCTGTGCTGCGGATCGGCCGGCACCTACTCCATCACGCAGCCCAAGCTCTCGCTGGCCTTGCGTGACCGCAAGCTCGAAGCCATTCATGCCGCACTGCCCGACACGATCGTGTCATCGAACGTGGGCTGCATCTGCCATCTCCAGGGCGGTACCGACACGCCGGTGCGCCATTGGATCGAGTCGCTGGACGAGGCCCTGCATGGCTGATCACCCGGCCCCCGGAGCCCGTGTCGTCATCGGCCTGTCCGGCGGCGTGGATTCTTCCGTGTCGGCCTGGTTGCTCAAGCAGCAGGGCTACCAGGTGCTGGGCCTGTTCATGAAGAACTGGGAAGACGATGACGACTCCGAGTACTGCTCGTCGCGGCAAGATTGGCTCGATGCCGCCAGCGTGGCCGATCTGGTGGGTATCGACATCGAGGCCGTGAATTTCGCGGCCGAATACAAGGATCGGGTGTTTGCCGAGTTCCTGCGCGAGTATTCGGCGGGGCGCACGCCCAACCCCGACGTACTGTGCAATGCCGAGATCAAATTCAAGGCCTTCCTGGACCATGCCGTGACGCTGGGGGCGGACTACATCGCCACCGGACACTACGCGCGGGTGCGCCATGCCCGGCACGGCCAGCCCAGCCAGCTGTTGCGGGCCGTGGACATGAGCAAGGATCAGACCTATTTTCTGCACCGGCTGAACCAGCAGCAGCTGCAGCGGACCCTGTTTCCCCTGGGGGGGCTGCACAAGACCGAGGTCCGCCGGATTGCGCGGGAAATCGGGCTGCCCAACGCGGCCAAAAAAGATTCCACGGGGATTTGCTTCATCGGCGAGCGACCGTTTCGCGCGTT
Source organism: Castellaniella sp. (assembly GCF_041675725.1). GTDB lineage: Bacteria > Pseudomonadota > Gammaproteobacteria > Burkholderiales > Burkholderiaceae_B > Castellaniella. Next base: position 27,955 of record NZ_JBAYTI010000038.1, read on the forward strand.
CCTCAACCGGTACCTGCCCACGCAGCCCGGCCCCATCCTGGATCCGGACGGACGCATGATCGGCCAGCATCAGGGTCTGGCCTTCTACACGCTGGGCCAACGCAAGGGCCTGGGCATCGGGGGCGTAAGGGGCATGCAGCGGCCTGATGGGACGGCCGATGCCTGGTACGTGGCACGCAAGGACTTGCAGCGCAACGTCTTGTATGCCGTGCAGGGGCACGATCATCCGTGGCTGCTCAGCCACCGCCTCGATGCGCAGGATGCCAGCTGGGT
>NZ_JBAYTI010000039.1:0-27279 GCF_041675725.1 Castellaniella sp.
CCAGCGACTCCACGTGTCCGCCCACCTCGGTGGCCACCACGGGCAGGCCCGCCAGGCAGGCGTCCAGGACACTGCTGCCCAGGGCCTCGGCGCGCGAACTGCTGGCATACAGATGGCCCAGCGCCAGCGCATCCCCCATCTGCGCCTCGAAGCCCATCAAGACATAGTCTGCTGACAGCGCCAGCGCCTGGATGCGCGCGCGGGCGGCCGGTGCCGCCGACCCATCCGCGCCAAAATGCAGGCAGATCAGTTCGGGGTGCGTGCGCCGGGCCAGGGCCACGGCCTCGATCAGCAGGCAGGGATCTTTTTCGGGCGTCAGGGCAGCGGCCGTGACCAGCACGGACCGTCCATCCAGCCCGAGGCGGGCCTGCAGGGCCCGTACCCGGGCGGGATCCACGGGCAGGGGCTCCACGGCGCTGGGGATGACGGACACCGGCAGGGCCAGCGCGCGCGGCGCCAGCGCGCTGGCTTCGCTGATCGCCACCAGCGCATCCACGCGCGACCACTTCCAGCGATGGCGCTGGGCGGCCCCCACGGCCTCGAATGCGGTACGCCGGGTAAACACGGTCTGCGCCGGCAACAGCGGGCACATCACGGCCAGCACGCTCATGGCCTGCGCCGTCTGGGCATGCAGGATGTCGAAGCCGCGGCGGCGCAACAGCAGCTGCCAGGCCAGCGTGCCCACACCCGGGCAGGCCAGGACCGGCACACCGGCCGCCTGCGCGCGCTCGGCCAGCGGGCCGCCGGCACGGGCCGCCAGGGCCACGGCATGCCCGCGAGCCTGCAGCCCCTGCAAGGTCAGCAGGGTCTGGCGTTCGCCGCCGCGCCAGCCTTTTTCGAGATTCAGGTGCAGAATGCGCACTTCAGGGCTTCGGGGATTCAGGGCTTGCGCTTGGGCCGCGACCAGCCCGGGATCGTTTCCTGGGGCGCCCGCGACAGGGTCAGCTGACCGGCGGGCGCATCCCGCACCAGCGTCGTACCGGCCCCCAAGGTGGCCCCGGCCCCGACCCGCACGGGCGCCACCAGCTGCGTGTCCGAACCGATGAAGGCATCGTCTTCGATCACCGTCTGGAACTTGTTGACGCCGTCGTAGTTGCAGGTGATGGTGCCGGCCCCCACGTTGACCCGCTCGCCGATCCGGGCATCGCCCAGGTAGGCGAGGTGATTGGCCTTAGAACCCCTGCCCAGGCGCGTCTGCTTGAGTTCGACGAAGTTGCCCACGTGGGCTTCGGGGCCGACGTCGGCCCCCGGACGCAGCCGTGCATAGGGGCCGATGCGGGCGGCATCCGCCACCCGCGCCCCCTCGATGTGGCTGAAGGCCTCGATCGCCGTGGCCGCGCCGATGTCGGCATCGCGCAGCACGCAATACGGCCCGACCCGCACCCCGTCGGCCAGGCGCACCGCGCCCTCGAACACACAGCCCACGTCGATGTGGACGTCGCGCCCGCAATGCAGCGTGCCGCGCACGTCCAGGCGGGCCGGATCGGCCAGGCTCACGCCTTGTTCGAGCAGACGCTGCGCCTGCACCCCTTGCCAGATCCGCTCGAGTTCCGCCTGCTGCGCGCGGCTGTTCACCCCCAGGGTCTCCCAGGACGCGGCCGGCTGCGCGTGGGACACGGCTACGCCATCGGCCACCGCCAGGCCCACCACATCGGTCAGGTAGTATTCGGCCTGCGCGTTGTCGTTGCTCAGGCGCCCCAGCCAACGCCGCAGGGGCTCGAGCGGCGCCGCCAGGATGCCGGTATTCACTTCGCGCAGGGCCTGTTCCTGGGGCGTGGCGTCCTTGTGTTCCACGATGCGGACGATCCGGCCCCGGCCATCCCGCACGATGCGGCCATAACCGGCCGGGTCGGCCAGGGTTTCGGTCAGCAGGGCCAGCCCGCCCAGGCCCCGCGCCTGCAACAAGGCCTGCAAGGTGGCGGGCTGGACCAGCGGGACGTCGCCATACAAGACCAGGCACGCGTCGTCCGCGCCGCCCTGGAGCAACGGCATGGCCTGCATGACCGCATGCCCCGTGCCCTGTTGCGGCTGTTGCAGCGCAAACTGCAGCCCCTGGCCGGCAAATGCCTGCTGCACCTGTTCGGCGCCATGCCCCACGACGACCACGATCCGCTCGGGCGCCAGCGCGCGCGCTGCGCGCAGCACGTGGGCCAGCATGGGTTCGCCGGCAATGGCATGCAACACCTTGGGCTGCGCAGACCGCATGCGCGTACCTTGCCCGGCAGCCAGAATCACAATATTGAGCATCGATCAGCCGCCTGTCGAACGGGTCGGCGCCGCCCCCTTGCGCCCCTGGGTACCGGAGCGGGCCGTGGCTTCTGTGGCCCCGGTCGCTTTGGCACCGGTTTTCGTGCGGGCCTTGCCGCCCGCCCTGGCGGCTGCCGCGGGTTTGGCCGCCGGCGGGTTTTCGCCGCCGGCCCCAGCGTCGGCCGCCGGACCCTCGGCGGCCTCTTGCAGGCTGGCCGCCGTGGCCTGAGCCAGCTGTTCGAACTGCTGCTGCACCATGCGCCACCACTCGCCTGCGGCTTCGGCGTAGACACGGCCGGCCTCTTGCGCCGATGTCGGGGCATCCGCCGAAGCGCCTTCGGCCGCCTGCGCCGCCCCATCTGGCGACGCGCTGGACGCGGGCTCGGCGGGCCCGGCGGCGGCCGCCGACTGCAGGCCGGCCATGGACGCCAGGGTCTGATCCGCAAATGACTGGAACGTCTGCAAGGTGCTGCGCTGGATTTCCAGCCCCTGGATGGTGCTGGCCAGCATGCCGGCGTTGAGCTGCAGCCAATTGTGCACGGTCTGCAGCTCGCGGATGCGCTGGTCGAGTTCGTCGACCGACAGGGTGGGCAAGGCGCCGGCTCCGCCGCCCGCCGGCTTGCCGGTACCCGGCAGGCCCGCCATGTTCTGCCAGGCCTGACGCATCATGTCGAGCCCTGCAAACAGCGGATTGCCCGCCGCATCGCCTACCTGCCCGAGACCGGGCAGCACGAAAGGATTGCCTGTTTCTTGAGCCATGATGTTTGCCTCCCTGGGCATTGCCGATATGTCTGACAGCCGCCGGCACCACCCGCTGTGGCGCCGCCGGCACCCGGCTGGCTGTTCAGGACGCCTGCGCGACCGGATCGGCCAGCCGTCGCTGCAAAGAGTCCAGTATGCACAACTCGGCCTCCAGCGTGAAGACCCCACCCTCCAGACAGGACCACAAACCGGCCAGATCCAGGCAGCGGAACTCGATCACCTCGCCGTCCTGGTTCACCGGCACGACCCCGGCGGGCAGCACGCAATCGGCCAGCAGCACGTTCTCGACCTGATAGCCATCCGGCAGGCGGCGATGCATGCGCAGCACGGTGCGCAAGGGGCCGCACCCGTCCAGCATCATGGCCGGCAGGCCCGCTTCTTCGTAGGTTTCGCGCAGCAAAGCCGTGGCGCACGTCTCGCCCGCCGCGACCAGCCCGCCCGAGAGCGTGTCCCAGAGGCCCGGATCGGTACTTTTGTCGAGCGCGCGACGCGCCACCCACAGGCGGCCGTCCGGCGCCCAGGCATTCAGGTGCACGGACTGCGTCAGCAGGCCCAGCGGCCGCATGGCCCCGCGCTCGATGCACGCCAGCCGCTGGCCTTCGGCCACCACGTCGAGCGATTCATTGCGCCAGGCGCGAATCAGGCCGGCCTGGTTCAGCGCCTGGGCCATGTGCTCGAGCACGGTGTCCAGACTGCGGCGGGCGCCCGCCGTGACGTGCACCGCCTCGGGCTCGACGTGCACCCCGGGCAGGCCGGCCACGGCCGCCTGGGCGGCGGGTGTGATCCAGCCCCCGACCCGACCCGCCAGAGTGACCGGCCGGGCGCCCGCAGGCGGCAATTGCTGGGCCTGATGATTGAGGCGCGCCCTGCACGCCAGCAGATGAGCAGGGTCTGGAAGAAGAGCTGTGGACGGCATCCCGGCATTGTAATGGAATGGCGATCGCTGCCTTGAACGGCGGCCCCTGTTCGGGCCGGCGGCCCCTGCCCGCCCGGGATGCCCGCCCGGGCCCCGAACGCGCCATCCGGTGCGGCGACTTCAAGTACACTGGAACCGGACATCCCTGGAACCGTACATCGCCCGGGCCATCCCGGGCCCCATCGCGCACCGGGGCCGGCCACCTTGGCCGATGATCGCATTTCACGCTGAACACCATGAATCCCTTTACCATCCGCCGCCGTCATTTCCTGGGCACGCTGGCCGCCCTGACCCTGTACCCGGCCCTGGCCGCCTGCTCTCAGGATCCCGAACCCCTGCCATTCGAAGGCAACGACATCACCGGCAGTGGCCTGGGCCAGGACCTGGCCATGCCCGACACCCAGGGCCACATGCGCACCCTGGCCGATTTCAAGGGCAAGGTGCTGCTGGTGTTCTTTGGCTACACGCAGTGCCCAGACGTCTGCCCCACCGCCATGCTGGAAATCAGCCAGGCCATGGAGCTGCTGGGCGATCAGGCCAGCCACGTCCAGGTGGTGATGATCTCGGTCGACCCGGCACGCGACACGCCCGAAATCCTCCAGGCCTACGTCGAGCTCTTCGACCCCCGCTTCATGGGGCTGACCGGCACCCCCGAGCAGCTCGACAAGACCGCCCGCTCGTTCAAGGCGTTCTATGCCAAAGAGCCCGGCCCCAGCCCCAACCACTACGCCATGAACCACTCGGCGGCCTTCTACCTGCTCGACCAGAACGGCCAGCCACGGGCCCTGCTGGGCCCATCGCTCACCCCGGAAGACATGGCCCACGACATCCGCCTGCTGCTCGACGCCGCCTGAACCTGCGCAGCCCACGGCCGGCGCCCCGCGCGCCATCCGGGTGAACGGGGGCGCCGGCCGGCCCGCTCAGGACGGATCGGTACCGGGCAATGGCTCGGCGCCTGGCAATGGTCCGGCCTCCGACAATGGCTCGGCGTCCGATAATGACCCGGCGTCCGGCGATGGATCGCCGCTTGCCGATGGGGCGGCCGCCAGCGCCGGCTGCAGATCGGGCAGCGGCTCGTGGTGGCGCTCGCCGCGCTCGAACTCTTCCCAGACCTCGACCGCCCGCAGCCGCTGGCGCACCACCGTTTCGATGCGCTCGCGCAGCACCGGAAACTGGGCCTGCAGGCGCTGGAAATCGGCCTCGGGCAGCATCAGCAGGCGGCTGTAGCCCAGCGACCGCGCGCGCGCCTCGAAGTCGCGGTTCATCATCAGCGCGATTTCGCCGAAGATCTGGCCGCTGCCCAGCTCGGCCGTGGTGCCATCGGGCAGGTCCAGCAGCACGGCCCCCGAAGCCACGATCACCATGGCGCGGCTGCGCCGCACCCGCGGCACGATCGCCTGCCCGGGCAGCGCCAGCCGCGCCTTGAGCGCCTTGGCGATGGCCCGGCGCGTGGCTTCGTCCAGCCCCTCGAAGAACGAGACCCGCGCCACCAGCGCTTCGGGGCTGAGCGTGATGTCCAGGCGGCCGAACCGTTCGAGCGGCCCCCAGCGGGCCTCGACCTGATGGATCAGGTCTGCATAGGTCTCGCCGCTGATCAGATTCTGGCTCAGCATGTCGCGATAGCGCAGGCGCTCGAGCGTGCGCGCCATGCGCGCCAGGTACGCCTCTTGTGCGGTCTGGGCATAGCGTGGATACTGCAGCACCAACGCCTGCAAAGCCTCTTCGAGCTGATCGAGCCGGCGCTGGTGCGCGTCTACGATAATGTCGGTGACCGCCTCGCCCAGCAGCGGCTGCACATCGCCGCGCGCAAACGAAATCAGGCGGTGCGCCACCGACCACTTGGCCATCAGCAGGTTGAAGCGCCGCGTGAGCGCGCGCACCAGCCAGAACTGCCAGCCCGTCAGGTGATGCAGCCGCATCGCCAGACGCAGGCTGAGCGAATATTGCAGGTCCGCCGCCAACGCCGCCTCGAACCCCGCCAGGCCCCGGGCGCGCACCGCATCGCTCAGGCGCTCGGCCCGCGACAACAGCGCCTCGGCCGTGCGCCAGCCCATGAGCTGTTGCTTGAGATTCTCGAAATAGAGCTCTTCTTCGCGGCCGGCCAGGATCCCCATGCCCACGGCGACTTTTTCTTCTTGGGTGAGCTGATGCACCTGCGTTGCATCGACGCTGGCCTGGCTGGCATCGAAGACGGCATGCAGGCGCTTGAGCACCGGCGCCTCGAGGTGCTCGTTGCGTGCGACTTCGTCGATCTTGTCGCGCAGGGCCTCGAGCTCGACCACCTGGGCCTGATCGCGCAACGCGCGATCGACCGGGTTGAGCTGATTCAGGCCCAGCCGCGTGATCAGCGCGCGCAGGCTCATGCCATTGACGAACAGCGTCAGGAGCACGAAGCCCGTCGTGGCCACGGCGATGAACTGGCGATCTTCGTGGGGGATGGCGGCCTGCTCGGTCACGGCCAGTGCCAGCGCCAGCGACACGGCCCCGCGCAGCCCGCCGGCCAGCATCACCGTGCGGTAGGCCGGGCTGACCTGCGTGCTCAGGCGCAGGCGGCCCATGATTGGCAGCAGGCCGAACACCACCAGGGCCCGCGCCGCCATGGTGACCGCATACAGCACCAGGATGAGCAGCACCTCCAGCCACGTGATCTCGGCCATCATGCGCGGGATCAGCATGGCGGCCAGCAGAAAGATCAGCGAATTGGCCCAGAAACCGAACTGCCCCCAGGCGCCTTCCAGCTGCTCGAACGTGGTCGGCGACATGCGCGTGCGCCCGTTCGACCCCACCACCAGGCCGGCGATCACCGTGGCGACGACGCCGGAGACGTCCAGATAATATTCGGAAATGAAAAAGGCCAGATAGGCCAGCGCCACGGTGAGCGTGATTTCGGCGGCCGGCCAGCCCCGCAGCCAGCGAAACAGCATCGTCGTCCCGGCGCCCATGACGAAGCCCATCAGCCCGCCGCCCAGGAACGAAACCAGGAAATCCTTGAATATCGTCAGCTCGGAAATGGGCGAACCGTCGATCAGCGCCGCCACCAGCACCGTATACAGGGCGATCGATGCCGCGTCGTTGAACAGGGCCTCGCCCTCGACCAGATTGGTCAGCCGCCGCGGCGCCCCGACTTCGCGGAATATGCTCACCACCGCGCCCGGATCCGTGGTCGCCACGATGGCCCCCAGCATCAGGCAGGCCACCAGCCCATAGGATGAGATCGCCGACAGCGACATGCCCACCATAACCGTGCACACCACCACCGCCACCACCGCCATCACCAGAATGGGGCTGATGTCGTCCATGAGCCGCCGGATATTCGTGGCCAGCGCCGTCTCGAACAGCAGGACGGGCAGAAAGACGAACAGGAAGGTCTCGGACGAGACCTCGAAATGCTGCAGGGTATCGAGGAAATCCCCCACCACGCCCGGTGCCCAGCCGTGCACGTGAATGACGACGCCCAGCACGAAACCGACCACCGCAAGCAGCACAGAATAAGGCAGGCGCAGGCGGCCGGCGAGCGGCGGCATGAACGAGATGAGGGCCAGCAGCCCTGCGAGGCCGAAGACCAGCAGGCCGATTTTCATGGGTGGATCCGATGCAGCAATGGTTGAGGCGGATACAGCCTCAAGAATAGCGGATCCATGGTTAAAAAAAAGGGATGCCGGTAAAGGCATCCCTCAAGTCGTCCGCTTCCATATAAGAGGGGAAAGGGTAGAAGCGGGCGAAAGAGGCACCTGACACGTCAGAGATGAGGAATGAAATGCGGCGCAAAGAAAAAAGTTCAACGTCGGCACACGCCGAATTGAAACTTTTTGTAACTTCGAAAAAAGGACCAGATCGACCGGGTTCGCGCGCGCCTGGGCCGGCAGCCCGGGAGCATGCCGTGGCGCGTGGGGTCTTGTGATGAGCCCGGCCGGCGAATGGGCCGGCGAGGCGTCAGGCGGCTTGGGAGTCAGGCGGCCTGGAAATCGGGCGCCTGGTCTTCCAGTGCGAGCCGCAGTTTCTTGAGCGCCGCGGCCTCGACCTGCCGCACCCGCTCGGCCGATATCCCGTACTCTGCCGCCAGTTCGTGCAGCGTGGCCGCCTTGCCGTCGGCCAGCCAGCGCGCCCGCACGATGTGCTGAGAGCGCGCATCCAGCGTCGCCAGCGCGTTCTGCAGGCCTTCGCCCTGCAGCGTGTCCATCTGCTGGCGGGCCAGCACCTGGGCCGGCTCCTGGGCGGGATCCGACAGCCAGGCAGAGGGCGCGTACTGGTCTTCGGCATCGACCGGAGCATCCAGGGCGCAGTCGCCCCCGGACATGCGCACTTCCATCTCGGCCACGTCTTCGGGGCGCACGTCGAGTTCGCGGGCAATGTCGGCCACCTGATCCGGTGCGAGGCTGGTGCCATCCGGGCGCATGCGGCGCAGGTTGAAGAACAGCTTGCGCTGCGCCTTGGTGGTGGCCACCTTGACCAGGCGCCAGTTGCGCACCACGTACTCGTGGATTTCGGCGCGGATCCAGTGCACCGCAAACGACACCAGGCGCACCCCGCGGTTGGGGTCGAAGCGGCGCACGGCCTTCATGAGGCCGATGTTGCCTTCTTGGATGAGATCGGCATGGGGCAGGCCGTAGCCCAGATACTGGCGGGCGACGGACACGACCAGGCGCAGGTGCGACAGGATCAGGTCGCGCGCGGCGTCGAGATCATTGTGGTCGTGCAAGCGATGGCCGAGGTCGGCCTCTTGTTCGGCCGAGAGCAGCGGCAGCCGGTTGACTGCCGCGATGTAGGCTTCGATGGTGCCCAGCGCTGCCGGATTGGCGATGGCCAGCGACAGCTGCGACGGCACCAGGGCCGTGGTGGTCGGTTTTGATGTCATGTGGCTGGGGCCTATTCAGGGTTTTCCATGATATTAGCACTCTAATGGTTAGAGTGCCAACTTTTCTGAGAGTTCCGCGATGACGGAACCGGCCCGGTCAGGGCAGTTCGAGATCGGCCACCAGCGGTGCATGATCCGACAGCTGCTTCCAGGGCAGACCGTGCAGCACCCGCGCCTTGCGTACGGCAAAGCCGCGCTGATAGATGCGATCGAGCCGCAGCCACGGAAACATGGCGGGAAAGGTGCGCGGCGGCGGGGTCGTGCGGGCCTGGCCATGAAAAGCCAGTTCGGGCGTGGCCCGCAAGGCGGCATCGGCCGTCCAGGGCAGGCGCTGGCGCAGGCGCGCCACCGTATGGCGCAGGCGGTAGACCTCGTCCACCCCTTGCGGGGCGGCGGAAAACACTTCGACCAGGCCCAGCTGCTCGACGAACAACGGCGCCAGACGGTTGCTCCAGTCGTTGAAGTCGCCGGCAATCAGCAGCGGCTCGGGGTCGGGCACCAGACGCCGGATGCGATCCACCAGCGCCTCGACCTGGCGCACCCGCCCGCCGGCGAGCAGCCCCAGGTGCACCACCAGGCAATGCACCGGCACGCCGTTCATCTCGACCACCGCATGCAGCAGGCCGCGCTGCTCGAGCCGGTGATCGGAGATGTCCTGGTTTTCGAAACTGAGGATAGGATAGCGCGAGAGCAGCGCATTGCCGTGATCGGTGGCGGCGCGTACCGCATTGCAGCCGTACGCGGCCTCCATGTGCAACGCGGCCGCCAGCGACTCGTGCTGCGCATCCAGGCTGACCTGCGCCTGGTTGCGCCCCTGGACCTCTTGCAGGAACAGCAGGTCGGGGCGCAGGCCGTACAGGCCCAGGCGCAGATCGGCCAGGGACTCGCGCCCACCGGTGGCCGAGCGCCCCTTGTGAATGTTGTAGCTGACGACACGTATGCCCGACACACCCCCCACCTATGCCGTTTCGATCTGGCGCAGCCGGATGTGCAGCTCGCGCAGCTGTTTTTCGTCGACCGGCGCGGGCGCATGCGTGAGCAAATCTTGGGCGCGCTGCGTCTTGGGAAACGCGATCACGTCGCGGATCGAGTCGGCCCCCGCCATCAGGGTGACCAGGCGATCCAGCCCAAAGGCCAGGCCGCCATGGGGTGGCGCCCCGTACCGCAGGGCATCGAGCAGGAAGCCGAATTTCTGCTGGGCTTCTTCGTCATCGATGTGCAGGGCGCGGAACACCTTGCTCTGGACGTCGGCCCGATGGATGCGTTCGGAGCCGCCGCCGATTTCCCAGCCATTCATGACCATATCGTAGGCCTTGGCCAGCGCCTGCCCGGGATTGGACTCGAGCAGGTCTTCGTGGCCGTCCTTCGGGCTGGTGAACGGATGATGCGCCGCCGTATAACGGCCTTCGGCCTCGTCGTACTCGAACATGGGGAAATCGACCACCCACAGCGGCCGCCAGCCGGCTTCGAACAGGCCGTGCTCGCGGCCGAAATCGCTTTGCCCGAGTTTCACGCGCAAGGCCCCCAGGGCGTCGTTGACCACTTTGGCCCGGTCTGCGCCAAAGAAGATCAGGTCGCCATCCTGCGCGCCGGTGCGCTCGATCAGCGCCCGCAGCGCGGACTCGTGGATATTCTTGACGATGGGCGACTGCAGCCCGGCCGGAATGTCGGCCGCGGCATTGACCTTGATGTAGGCCAGGCCGCGCGCACCGTAAATGCCCACGAACTTCGTATAGGCGTCGATATCGCTGCGCGGCAGGCGGGCCCCGCCCGGTACGCGCATGGCCACCACGCGGCAGCCGGGATCATTGGCCGGGCCGGCAAAAACCTTGAAATCGACGTCGCGCATCAGGTCGGCCACGTCGGTGAGCTCGAGCCGCACGCGCAGGTCGGGCTTGTCGGAACCAAAGCGCTGCATGGCCTGGGCCCAGCTCATGACCGGGAATGGATCCGGCAGCTCGACCCCGAGCACCTGGCGATAGACGTCGCGCACCATATCTTCGAAGAGCGTGCGGATCCGGGTCTCGTCCAGGAACGAGATTTCGCAGTCGATCTGCGTGAACTCGGGCTGCCGGTCGGCGCGCAGATCTTCGTCGCGGAAGCACTTGGTGATCTGGTAATAGCGGTCGAACCCCGCCACCATCAGCAGCTGCTTGAACAGTTGCGGCGATTGCGGCAGGGCGAAGAATTCGCCCGGGTTCACCCGCGACGGGACCAGGTAGTCGCGCGCGCCCTCGGGGGTGCTGCGCGTGAGCATCGGGGTCTCGATGTCGATGAAGCCCTGGGCATCCAGATACTGGCGCACCGCCATGGCCACCCGGTAGCGCAGCATCAGGTTGCGCTGCATCTGCGGGCGGCGCAGGTCGAGCACCCGGTGCGTCAGGCGCGTGGTCTCGGACAGATTGTCGTCATCCAGCTGGAAGGGCGGCGTGACCGAGGGGTTGAGGATCTCGAGATCCTGGCACAGGATCTCGACTTCGCCCGAAGTGAGCTCGGGGTTGTGCGTGCCTTCGGGGCGGCGGCGCACCCGGCCGGTGATGCGCAGGCAGTATTCGTTGCGGATGCGCTCGGCCAGGGCGAACACCTGGGGGGTATCGGGATCCACCACCACCTGGGCCAGGCCCGCGCGGTCGCGCAGGTCGATGAAAATCACGCCGCCGTGATCGCGGCGCCGGTGCACCCAGCCAAACAGCGTGACGGTCTGGTCGAGGTATTGCGTGGAAACCTCGCCGGTATAGCAGGTACGGTTCAAGTAAGGCTCCGTGTCGGAAGAATGTCTGGAGAAGCGGGGGCCGCCACCGAAGGCGGCGCCACCACGCCCATGGAGATGATGTATTTCAGGGCCGTCTCGACCGACATGTCGAGCAGGCGCACGTCGGTGCGCGGCAGCATCAGGAAGAAACCCGACGTGGGGTTCGGGGTCGTGGGCACATAAATGCTGACGTAGTCGCCCGGCAGGTGCGCGGCCGCCTGTTCGCAGGGCACCCCGGTGATAAACCCGATGGTCCATAGGCCTTCGCGCGGATACTGCACCAGCACCGCCTCGCGAAAGGCCTGGCCACCCGGGGCGAATACCGTGTCGCCCACCTGCTTGACCGAGTGATAGATCGAGCGCACCAGCGGGATGTGGCTGAGCAGGGCTTCCCAGCGTGCGAGCAGGGCCCGGCCGATGAAATTGGCGAAGACCAGCCCGGTCAGGAACACCACCACCAGCACCAGGGCCAGTTCGAACCCGGGGATGTCCACCCCGAACAGCGCCTCGGGCGACAGGAACGCAGGCACCAGCGAGACCAGCGTGCGGGCCAGCATGGCCAACACCCAGATGGTGGCCACCAGCGGCAGCCAGATCAGCAGGCCGGTCATGAAATAGCGTTTCAGAAAGCGCATGGTGCAAGTGCAGGCACAAGAGCCCGCCCCCTAGGAAAAGGCGCCGGGCAAGAGGAACATGATAGCAGCCACCAGCGTGGGCACCGCAGCCGCCCCCAGCAGCTTCAAGGGCGAAATCGTACCATGCGCGAAGCAGCCCTTGAGCAGCGAGAAGCCGGCCGGGTTCGGCGCATTGGCGATCACCGTCAGGCCGCCGCCCGTGACCGCGCCCGCCACCAGCATGTAGCGCCAGAGTTCATCGGTGCCCTCGACCAGCGAGCCCAGATAAGTAAGCGCGGCATTGTCGGTGACGGCCGTGAGCGCCGTGGCCCCGACATACAGCACGTAGGGCGACAGGCCCGCCAGCAGATCCTGCAGCCACCACTGCTGCAGCCCGCCGAGCACCACCAGGCCGGCCAGGAAGAAGCCCACCATCAACCCTTCGCGCAGCAGCAGGGGCGACTGATAGCGCTTGTAGGCATGGGCGTAGCCGATGAACAGCACCAGCAGGGCCAGAAAGATCGTCATGTGGTGCGATGCCAGAACCACCGCCAGCAGGAACAGCACGTGCACCAGCATGACCACCGGCGACATGGGCCGGCGCCGGGCGGTGGATTCGTCTTCGTGGTGGGGCCTGCCGATCGAGCCCTCGACCAGGAACGGCCGGCAGATGATGGTAAGCACCAGGCTGTTGAGCCCTACCGCCAGCACCGCGCGCCAGCCGAAATGGGTGGCCATGAAGGCCGTGTCCCAGCCGAAGGTGTGGGCCACCATGAGCACCGGCGGCGCCGCGTAGGCCGTGAGCACCCCGCCGATCGAGATGTTCACGAACAGCACGCCGATGGCCAGGTACTTGAAGCCGTCCTGCCCGGGGCGCCGGAAGTAGGCATCGCGCAGCAGCAGCGCGGCCAGCGTCATGGCGGCGGGTTCGGTGATCAGCGACCCCGACAGCGGCACCAGCGTCATGACCACGAAGAAGCGTGAGAGTTCGTGACGCACCGGGATCCAGCGCGAGACGATGTCGACCACCCCCTGCACCAGCTCGATGATGGGGCGGCTGGCCGCCACCACCATGATCACGAACACGAAGGCCGGTTCGGTGAAATTGCGGGTTTCGAGGTACTTGACGGCGCCCTCGAGCCCGAGGGTCAGCGCCATCCAGACGAACAGCGCGCAGGCCCAGACACCGAACACCGCCTCGACTTCGGACAGCAAATGCCACAGGCCGGCGTGCGGCCCCCCTTTGTTGGCCAGGCGGGCGAAGACAGGAACGGAGAACGTGTGGACGATGGCGATGGCAAAAAGAGCTGTTGCCACGACTTCGGTGTGACTGACCATATTCGGGTCCTGGGGGGTAACGATGAAGCGTCAGGAGGCCAGGATCATGCGCGCGCCCTTTTCGGCGATCATGATCGTGGGCGAATTGGTGTTCCCCGAGGTGATGCGCGGCATGATCGAGGCATCGATGACACGCAGGCCCTCGAGCCCGCAGACCCGCAGCTGGGGATCGACCACGGCCTGCGAATCGACGCCCATTTTACATGTGCCCACCGGATGGAAAATCGTGGTGCCGATATCGCCCGCCGCCGCCTCGAGGGCTTCTTGCCCCTGCGCCGCGGCGCCCGGCAGGTATTCGTCGGGGCTGTACCGGGCCAGCGCCGGCTGGGCCATGATGGTGCGCGTCAGGCGCAGGGCGTCGGCCGCCACCGCGCGATCATGCGGCGTGCCGAGATAGTTGCACAGGATTTCGGGTGGATCGGAGAAGTCGGGGCTGAGCGCGCGCACGTGCCCGCGGCTTTCGGGCTGCAGGTTGCAGACCGACGCCGTCATGGCCGGAAACCTGTGCAGGGGGTCGCCGAATTTGTCGAGCGACAGCGGCTGCACGTGGTATTCGAGATTGGGGCGGGCCTGGGCCGCATCCGAATAGGCGAATGCGCCCAGCTGCGACGGCGCCATGGACAGCGGCCCGCTGCGCCACAGCAGATACTGCAGGCCCATCCAGGCCTTGCCCCACCAGGCATTGGCCAGGGTATTGAGCGTGCGCGCCCCGCGCAAGCGGAAAATCATGCGCAGCTGCAGGTGGTCCTGCAAGTTTTCGCCCACGCCGGGGAGGTCGTGCACCACCGGGATGCCCAGGGCCTGCAGGTGCGCACCGGGCCCCACCCCCGAGACCTGCAGCAGCTGCGGCGAACCGATGGCGCCCGCCGCCAGGATGAGCTCGCGCCGTACCCGGGCCTGAAGGCGCTGGCCATCGTGGGTGAACTCGACCCCCGCGGCCCGCCGGCCCTCGAACAGGATGCGGCCCACCTGCGCATGCGTCATGACCTTGAGCTGGTCGCGCCCCATGATCGGGTGCAAGAAGGCCTTGGCGGCGTTCCAGCGCACCCCGCGCCGCTGGTTGACCTCGAAGTAGTTGCAGCCGAAGTTGTCGCCCCGGTTGAAGTCGTCGGTGCGCGGGATGCCCGCCTGCTCGGCCGCGGCACGAAAGGCATCGAGCACGTCCCAGTGCAGCCGTTGTTGCTCGACCCGCCAGGTGCCCGAGGCGCCGTGGAATTCGCCGGCCCCGGCATGATGGTCTTCGACCGCCGTAAACAGCGGCAGGACGTCGTTCCAGGCCCAGCCGTCGTTGCCCAGCGCCGCCCAGCCGTCGTAATCGGCCGCCTGGCCGCGCAGGTAGAGCATGCCGTTGATGGAAGACGAGCCCCCCAGCACGCGCCCGCGCGGATAGCCCAGCGAGCGCCCGTTCAGGCCCGGATCGGCCTGGGTGCGGTAGCACCAGTCGGTGCGCGGGTTGCCGATGCAATACAGGTAGCCCACCGGAATGTGGATCCAGCGCCAGTCGTCTGGCCCGCCGGCCTCGAGCAGCAGCACCCGGTGATTGCGCGACAGGCGGTTGGCCAGCAGGCAGCCAGCCGAGCCGGCGCCCACGATGACATAGTCGAAATCGAGCGCGCTGGCGCCGGACGTGGCCTCGGGCATGATCGGTCTCCCTTGGGCGCCGCGCGTCTGCACCCAGGCCCGGGGGCCAGGCCGAAGGCGCACGCACGGGCAGCCTTTCTGTTTTGTTGCAAGCCAGTCTACTACAGCCAGGGGCGCAGCACCGTCCCTGCCAACGCCGCCACGACCATCAGCACCCCCACCTGCATGTTCGAGCGAAACAGCCGCAGCCCGCGCTCGGGGTGGCGCACGTCGAAATACCCCGCCTGCCACACGAAATGCACGGCGATCACGCCCAGCACGACGTAGTAGGGCGCATCCATGCCCATGCCCCAGCCCGCCAGCGCCCACAATACGATGGTAAGCCCGTACATGGCGCTGATCCAGGGCTTGCCCTGATCGCCGAAGCGCATGGTGACGGATTTCAGGCCCAGGCGCAGGTCATCGCGCAGATCGATGTAGCCGTAGATCGCGTCATAGCCGATCTGCCACAGGATGGCGCCGACCCACATGGCCAGCGCCGGCCACGGCAAGGCCTCGCGCGTGTCGGTCCAGGCTATCAGCATGCCCCAGTTGAAGGCCGCCCCCAGCACGGCCTGCGGCCAGTACGTAAAGCGCTTGCACAGGGGATATAGGATGACCAGCGGCACCAGCAGCAGGGCCAGCCAGCGGCTGGGCGCGTTGATGGCGAACAGCAGCAGCGCGCACACCAGCAGCTGCGCCAGCACGAACCACAGCGCCGCGCGCAGGCTGATCTGCCCGCTGGTCAGCGGCCGAAACCGGGTGCGCTCGACCTGGTGGTCGAAATCGCGGTCGAAGATATCGTTGAAACAGCACCCCACGCAGCGCATCAGCAGCGCCCCGAGCGAAAACACGGCCACGCGCCACAGCGTGGGCCAGCCGTCGGCCGCCTGCACCAGCGCGGCCAGCGCCGGCAACAGCGTCAGCCAGGTGCCGACCGGCCGGTCGAGCCGGCACAGGCGGGCATACGGCCCCCATGCGGGCGGCAGCCAGCGCGCCACCCAGTCATCGGGGTGCATGTCGGAGAGATCGGGGCGCAGGCGCGCCGCGGACGATGCATCGACCATCCGGGCCGCCTGCCTAGAACGGGATGTCGTCATCCATGTCGGACAGGTCTGCGGCGGCG
This sequence comes from Castellaniella sp., assembly GCF_041675725.1. Classification (GTDB taxonomy): domain Bacteria; phylum Pseudomonadota; class Gammaproteobacteria; order Burkholderiales; family Burkholderiaceae_B; genus Castellaniella. Next base: position 16,231 of record NZ_JBAYTI010000039.1, read on the forward strand.
GCCGGCGCGGCCGGGCGGGCCTGCTGGGCCGGGCGCGGCGCGGCGGGCCGGCGGGCCGGCGCCTGGTCGAAGCCGTCGTCCGTATCGGCGCTGTCGCGCCCGCCCAGCATTTGCATCTGGTCGGCCACGATTTCGGTGCTGTAGCGATCGGCGCCGGTTTCCTTGTCTTGCCACTTGCGGGTGCGCAGGCGCCCCTCGATGTAGACGGCGCGGCCTTTGCGCAGGTATTCGCCGGCGATTTCGGCCAGCCGGTTGAACAGCACGACGCGGTGCCATTCGGTTTCTTCGCGCCGCTCGCCCGTGGACTTGTCTTTCCACTGGCTGGAGGTGGCCAGCGCCAGGTTGCAGATGGCGGCACCATCGGGGCTGTAGCGGACTTCGGGGTCGCGCCCGAGGTTGCCGACGAGTATGACTTTGTTGACTGAGGCCATGGTGGTTCCTGTGCGTGAAGGATGAAGCCCGATTATGCCCGTGGCGGTACGCCGGGCCCCATCAGGAAGGCATAAACGGACATTATCGCCCAGGCGGGTTTTCCGCTACAAGCGCACGTCTTTGAAGCCGCGCGCCGTGTACAGCCAGACCACGGCCAGCATGGCGCACACCCAGAACACCATGGACGGCCCGCTGGCACGCACCAGCATCCCCCCCGCCAGGCTGCCGGCGAACACCCCCAGCGACTGGGCCGTGTTGTAGAAGCCCAGCGCCAGCCCCTTGTAGCTGGGTGGCGCCACGTGCGAGACCAGCGACGGCTGCAGCGCCTCGAGGATGTTGAAGGCCACGAAAAAACCCACCAGCGCCGCCGCCACCGGCCAGAACCAGCCCGAGATCCAGGGCAGCACCCCCATCACCACGGCCAGCCCCAGCACCGCCCATTCGAGCGCGTATTTGTGCACCTTGCGCGTTTCGGTGTAGAAGACCGCCGGCACCATGAAGACGAACGACAGCAGGATGACCGGCAAGTAGACTTTCCAGAGGCTGGCCGAGTTGTAGTCGCCCAGCCGCCCCAGCAGGCCCGGGGTCACCATGAACAGCGCCATCAGGATGAAATGCAGGCAGAACACCCCGAAATTCAGGCGCAGCAGATCGCGGTGGGCCAGCACGTCGTGCGCGGAGGCCTGCACGATGTCGGCCTCGGAGCGCGGCACGGCGGGCACGAAAAACATGGCGATGAGCAGGCACACGAAGCCCAGCAGGCTGATCGCCCAGAACAGGCCGGACAGGCCGAAGGCCCCGACCAGCATGGGCGAGAGCACCAGCGACAAGGCGAACGAGATGCCGATCGACCCGCCCACCATGGCCATGGCGCGCGTGCGGACCTCGGGGCGGGTGGCATCCGCGATCCAGGCGGTGATCGCCGCCGATACCGCGCCCAGGCCCTGGATGATGCGCCCCACCGTGACCCAGTCGACGTCGTTGGTGAGCGCGCACAGGACGCCGCCCAGCACGAACAGCAGCATGCCGAAGACGATGACCGGCCGGCGCCCGTAGCGGTCGGACGCCATGCCCAGCGGGATCTGCATGATGGCCTGGGTCAGCCCGTAGGCCCCCAGCGCCAGCCCCACCCGCACCGGGTCGTGGCCGCCCACCAGCGTCTGGGCGGCCACCGCGAAGATGGGGGTGAGCAGGAACAGGCCCAGCATGCGCGTAGCAAACAGCAGCGCCAGCGAGATGCTGCTGCGCCGCTCGAGCGGAGTCAGCCGCAAGGCCGGAGAGGAGGAGGAAGAACGGGCCATGTGCGCACGCCATAGAACAGTGAGAGGCCCTTCGATTGTAAACAGGGCTGCGCGTTATAGTAGCAAGTTGCCCATCGAAACACTGGAACCCCCCCACCTGCATGGACGTCATCGGCATACGCGGTGCCCGCACCCACAACCTGAAGAACCTGTCGCTCGAGATCCCGCGCCGGCAGCTGGTGGTCATCACCGGCCTGTCGGGCTCGGGCAAGTCCTCGCTGGCCTTCGACACGCTGTATGCCGAAGGCCAGCGCCGCTACGTCGAAAGCCTGTCGGCCTACGCGCGCCAGTTTTTGCAGATGATGGACAAGCCGGACGTGGACGTGATCACCGGCCTGTCGCCGGCCATCGCCATCGAACAGAAAACCGCCGGCCACAATCCGCGCTCCACCGTGGGCACCGTCACCGAGATCCACGATTACCTGCGCCTGCTGTATGCGCGGGTGGGCACGCCCTATTGCCCCGAGCACGGCGTGCCCCTGCAGGCGCACAGCGTCAGCCAGATGATCGACCGCACGCTGGCCCTGCCCGAGGGCACGCGCATCGCGGTGCTGGCACCACTGGCCCAGGCCAGCCAGGCCGACCTGGGCGACGAATGCCGCCGCCTGCAGGCCCTGGGCTTCGTGCGGGTGCGCGTCAACGGCAGCCTGCATCTGCTCGATGGCAGCGTGCCCACCCCCGTGGCCGACGGGCCCTGGGATCTGGACGTGGTGGTCGACCGCCTGCGCGTGCGCCCCGACAGCCGCCAGCGCTTGGCCGACAGCCTCGAGACCGCGATCGAACTGGCCCGGGGCCGGGTGCGCGTGCTCGACATGGACACCCAGGCCGAGGCCGCCTACTCGGTGGACTATGCCTGCCCCCTGTGCGGTCACACCCAGGAACCGCTCGAGCCGCGCCTGTTCAGCTTCAACAACCCGGCAGGCGCCTGCCCCGAATGCAAGGGCCTGGGCCAGATCGAGGCCTTCGACGCCGAGCGCGTGGTCGCGCTGCCCGAGCTCAGCCTGGCCGGCGGCGCCATCTACGGCTGGGACCGCCGCAACGCGTTCAGCTACGCCACCATGCTCAGCCTGGCCCGACACTATGGCTTCGAGCTCGAAACCCCGTATCAGGACCTGGACCCAGCCGTGCGCCAGGCCATCCTGTACGGTTCGGGCGCCACGCCCATCGCTTTTCAGTATCTGGGCGAAGGCGGCCTGCCCGAGTTGCGCCAGCACCCCTTCGAGGGGGTGATCCCCAATCTAGAGCGGCGCTGGCGTGAAACCCATTCCAGCGCCGTGCGCGACGAACTCGCGCGCCTGCGCCGCAGCACGCCCTGCCCGGCCTGTCACGGCACCCGCCTGGGCAGCACGGCCCGGCACGTGCGCCTGGGCGAGCGCGCCATCTACGAGCTCGAAGCCCTGTCGCTGGCCGACTGCCGCACCTGGTTCGCCGACTGGCAGCCCGAGGGGCCGCGCCGCGACGTGGCGGCGCGCATCGTCCAGGAAATCCGGGCGCGGCTGGATTTCCTGAACGACGTGGGCCTGAACTACCTGACGCTCGAGCGCGGTACCGACACGCTCTCCGGCGGCGAATCCCAGCGCATCCGCCTGGCCAGCCAGATCGGCTCGGGGCTCACCGGGGTCATGTACGTGCTCGATGAACCCTCCATCGGGCTGCATCAGCGCGACAACCGGCGCCTGATCCACACGCTGCAGCAGCTGCGCGACCTGGGCAACAGCGTCATCGTGGTCGAGCACGACGAGGACATGATCCGCTCGGCCGACCACGTGATCGACATGGGCCCGGGCGCCGGCGAACTGGGCGGCCACCTGGTGGCCCAGGGCACCCCGGCGCAGGTGGCCGCCTGCGCGGCCTCGCTCACCGGCCAGTACCTGGCGGGCACGCGCCGCATCCCCGTGCCGGCGCGCCGCGCCATACCCGCGGGGCATGCGCGGCTGATCCTGCGCGGCTGCAGTGGGCACAACCTGAAGCAGATCGACTTCGAGCTCCCGGTCGGGCGCTTCGTCTGCGTCACCGGGGTCTCGGGTTCGGGCAAGTCCACCCTGGTCAACGACACCCTGGTGCCGGCCCTGGCGCGCGCACTGCAGCGCGCCCAGACCCAGCCCGAGCCGTTTACCGGAATCGAGGGCCTGGACCACTTCGACAAGGTCATCAGCATCGACCAGAATCCCATCGGGCGCACGCCGCGCAGCAACCCGGCCACCTATACCGGCCTGTTCACGCCCTTGCGCGAACTCTTCGCCGGGGTGCCCGAGGCCCGCCTGCGCGGCTACGACCCGGGCCGCTTCTCTTTCAACGTCAAGGGGGGCCGCTGCGAAGCCTGCCAGGGCGACGGCGTGGTGCGGGTCGAAATGCACTTCCTGCCCGACATGTACGTCCCCTGCGAGGTCTGCAACGGGCGCCGCTACAACCGGGAAACCCTGGACATCCGCTATCGCGGCCTGAACATCAGCCAGGTGCTGGATCTCACCGTGGCCCAGGCGCTGGCGCTCTTCTCGGCCGTCCCGGCCCTGGCGCGCAAGCTGCAGACCCTGGCCGACGTCGGCCTGTCCTACCTGCGCCTGGGGCAAAGCGCGACCACGCTCTCGGGGGGCGAAGCCCAGCGCATCAAGCTCGCCCAGGAGCTCTCGCGGCGCGGCACCGAACGCACCCTGTACGTGCTCGACGAGCCCACCACCGGCCTGCACTTCGAAGACGTCGCCGTGCTGTTGCGCGTGCTGCAGCGCCTGGTCGAGAGCGGCAGCACGGTGCTGGTCATCGAGCACAACCTGGACGTGATCAAGACGGCCGACTGGGTGGTCGACCTGGGCCCCGAAGGCGGCACCGGGGGCGGCGCCATCGTGGCAGCGGGCCCCCCCGAGGCCCTGGCCGCCTGCCCGGCCAGCCACACGGGGCACTGGCTGGCCCCGCTGCTGGAAGCCGCCGCGGCTCAGACCTGATCGTCCACGACCACCCGGTTGCGCCCGGCCCGCTTGGCCTGGTAGAGCGCCCGGTCGGCGCGGCGGATCAAGTCTTCGACCCCGACCAGATGGCCGCGCACCTGCTGGGCCACCCCAATGCTGATGGTCAGCCGGCCGGCCACCCCCAATGGATGGACGATCTGCAAATCTTCCATCCGGCGCCGCATGGTCTCGGCCAGCCCGCCGGCCGCGGCCGCATCCAGCCCGGGCAGGATGACGGCGAACTCTTCGCCGCCGTAGCGCGCGGCCAGATCGGCCGGACGCCGCAGCGACGCCTGCAGGACATCGGCCAGCCGGCACAGGATCTGGTCGCCCGCCTGATGGCCATAACGGTCGTTGTAGGCCTTGAAGTAGTCCACGTCCAGCATCAGCAGGCTGAGCGCGTCACCCGAGCGTTGGGCACGCGCCCATTCCTTGGCCAGCATCTGGTCGAAATGGCGTCGGTTGGCCAGCCCCGTGAGCGCGTCGGTGAGCGACAGCGCCTGCAGGCGCTCGTTGGCCTGCGTCAGCGCGGCGGTGCGCTCGGCCACCAGCTGTTCGAGCTCGCTTGCGTGCGCCTGCATGTGCTGCGCCATCTTGCCCAGCGCGCGCGACAGCGTGGCAATCTCGCGCACCGGGCTGTGGACCGGCTGCGTGCGGCCCTGCCGGTCGCGGGCCAACTGCTCGGCCCAGGCGCTCAGTTCGTGCAGGGGCCGCGAAAACCACCAGGCCACCCCCACGGCCACCAGGGTCCCCATCAGCCAGAACCCCAGCACCAGCAGGCCGATGCGCTGCAGAATGCGCTCGGACGACTCGGCATAGCGGCCTTCGGGCAGGGTCAGGGCCAGCTGCAGGCGCGGCCCGTTGGGCAGCTCGATCGAGCGCCAGTGCAGCAGCGTGCGCACGCCATTGACCGCCATCCACTGCTGGCCGGTCGACTCGCGGCTCTCGCGCATCCGTTCGGTGCCCTGGCGCAGATCGGCCAGGGGGCTGTGCCGGGCCTGGGTGTACAGAAGGCCGTCGCGCACCGGCTCGCCCATGGCCTCGGGCGCCGAGACGGCCAGCAGGGTGTCGTCGGGCTGGACCAGCCAGGCCAGGCCGCCCAGCGGCGCCATTTCCTGTTGCAGCAGCTGGCTGATCTGCGCCAGCGCCACATCGACCATCAGCACCCCGGCCGGCTGGCCCTGCGCATCACGCAGCTGCAGCGACATGCCGATCCCCCAATCATCGTACAGCGCACCGGCGTCGTACACCACGTACGGATCGGGCAGGTTCCAGTGCAGCCCGGCGGCCTCCTCGGCCTGCCGGTAGCGGGCGTGCGAACGCATGTCGAAATAATGGTCCGCCTGCGATTCGAGCCGCCCGCGCCGATTGGCGTCATCCACGCGCTGGATGCGCATCAGGCCATCCAGGCGCATGTCCGACTCGAGAATGCGCAGGCCGGGCGCATCGCCATCGAGCCTGCGGCTCGCCGCCCAGAACCGGCCATCTTCGCGCACGAAACCCAGCAAGGTCAGGCGCGGCTGGACGCGCAGCTGCAGCAGGAAGCTGTCGAGCATCGAGGCCGGGTCCTGCGCCTGGATCAGGCCGCCGCCCCACTGCCCCTGGTTGAAGGCCATGGTGTGGCTCGGGATGTTGAAGACGGCCGTCAGACGTTCGCGGACCAGGCTGCCCAGTTCGGCGATCTGCTGCTCTTCGAGCGCCTGCACGGCCCGGATCGAGGCGCCGTACACCCACCAGCCCGTCAGCCCGGCGATGATCGGCAAGGGGACCAGCACGGTCAGCAGCATGAACGTGCGCAGCGAAGTCAGGCCATCGCGCGGCGCCCGGCGCAGCCAGTGGCGCAGGACCTCGTCCTGCCGCCACCACAGCGCCAGCACGCCCAGCGCCAACAACAGGCCCGCCAGCCAGATCCAGCCCGCCCGCGCGGACGGATACGCAGCCCACGCACGGCCGGGCACCGCGCGCAGCCACCAGGCCTGGTCCGGCAGTTCGAGGCGCACCTGGCTGCGCCCGACGCCGGACAATTCGACCGGCCCGTGCAACAGGTGTTCTACCCCGCTGGCGTCTTCCTGGCGAATCTGCAGCTCGAACGGCAGCGCGTCGCCCGCGAGCCCCTGGCGCCGCAGCAGGCCCTGCCAGTCGAGCGACATCACCGTATGCCCCCGGTACTGTGGATTATCGGACCGGTCGTAGTAGGGGCTGCGCAGCAGCACGCCCGGGCGCCCGGTCTGCAGCAAGCGCGGCACCGGGTCGAGCACCGTGCCGCGGCGCGCCAACATGCGCTGGATCCCGCCCATGTACTCGGGATGGCGGTTGTAATCCAGGTCCATGACGTTTTCGTTGCCCTGGCGCGGCGTCACCCGGCGCAGGCTCAGGCCATCGATCCAGGACTGGCTGATCAGCTCGGGGCGCTGGCGGTGCAGTTCGGCCGTCCACAGATCGAAGGGCTCGATCTCATCGCCCGGGGCCTCGGACAGGGCCTCGGCCAGCCGCTCATTCATCTCGATCAGGCCCAGCAGATAGGTTTTCAGCCCGCGCACGCCCGTCTCGAGCTGAACCTGGACCTGCCGTTGGGCGTTCTCGGCATGGCGCGCCCGATCTTCGCGCTCGACCCCCCAGGTGACCACCAAGACGGCCAGCAGCAGGAAAAGGAAGGAAAGATTCTTTCTGATCATGTGCGGGCCGGCCCGGCGCTATCCCATCCGGTAGATCGCGTCGTGCTCGCGGATCGCGTAGCGGTCCGTCATGCCGGCGATGTAGTCGGCAATGGCACGCGCCTGCGCGACAGGATCGTCGCGCCGGTATTCGGGCGCCAGCAGCCGCGGCTCTTGCAGAAACGCGGTGAACAGCTCGCGCACGATGCGCCGGGCCTTGTTGGTCATGCGCACCACCCGCCAATGGCGGTATAGATTGTCGTGCAGGAAATGCTTGAGCTCGTTGGCCTGCCGGCGCACCCCATCCGAAAATGCCGCCAGCGGCGGCGCGGCCCGCACCGCGTCGACCGACCCGGGCGCCAGATCGGCCAGGCGCCCGGCCGTACAGCGGGTCAGGTCGAGCACCAGCGTGTTGATCATGGCACGGATGACTTCGTGTACCAGGCGGCGCGCCTCGATCTGCGGCCAGCGCTGCAGCACTTGCGCGTGATGCCGGGCAAAGAACTCGACCTGCAACAGCTGCGGCACGCTGATCAGGCCCGAACGCAGGCCGTCGTCTACGTCGTGATTGTTGTAGGCGATTTCATCGGCCAGGTTGGTCAGCTGCGCCTCGAGCGACGGCTGGGTGCCCTGCAGGAAGCGCTCGCCCACCGCGCCCAGCAGGCGCGCCTGACGCCGCGAGCAGTGCTTGAGAATCCCCTCGCGCGTCTCGAAGCACAGGTTCAGGCCGTCGAAGGCGGCGTAGCGCTCTCCGAGCGTGTCGACCACCCGCAGGCTCTGCAGGTTGTGCTCGAACCCCCCGGCCGCGGGGGCCAGTTCGCGCAGGCAGGCGTTGAGCTCGTCCTGCCCGGCATGGCCAAAAGGGGTATGGCCGAGGTCATGCGCCAGGGCGATGGCCTCGATCAGGTCTTCGTGCACGCCCAGATTGCGCGCGAGCGTGCGGGCGATCTGCGCGACCTCGAGGCTGTGGGTCAGGCGGGTGCGAAACAGGTCGCCCTCGTGGTTGAGAAACACCTGGGTTTTGTATTCGAGCCGCCGGAAGGCGGCGCAATGCACGATGCGGTCACGATCGCGCTGGTAGTCGTTGCGCCCTTCGGGCGACGGTTCGGCATATTGCCGCCCGCGTGTGGCACGCGGATCACAGGCGTAGGGAGCAAGTGAAGGCATGGCGGCCCTGGTCATCTTCCTGCAGGCAGGATATCACCCTATGCGCCTGGGTGTGGCGCCGCCATGCGTCGGTTACGGGTTTTCACCGCCCGGCGCGCCCCCGCCCTGCCCGGCCAGCTGCGCCAGCAGGGGAGCCACCGTGTCGTCATCCACCGCCTGCACCTGCGCCGCCCCCAGCCGCGGCAGCAGCACATAGTGGATGTGGCGCCCGCGGGTTTTCTTGTCGACCCGCATCAGTTCGAGCCAGCGCTGCACGCCCAGATCGGGCGCCTGTACCGGGCAGCCAATGGCCTGCACCAGCGCACGGATGCGCGCCACCGCGGCCGGATCCAGCCCGCACACCCGCGCCGAGAGTTCGGCGGCCAGCACCATGCCACAGCCCACCGCCTCGCCGTGCAGCCACTGCCCATAGCCCAGGCCGGCCTCGATGGCGTGGCCGAACGTATGGCCGAAATTCAGGTGCGCCCGCACCCCCGCCTCGCGCTCGTCCTGCGACACGACGGCCGCCTTGATCTCGCAGGAACGCCGGATGGCCTGCGCCACGAGCGTGGCATCGAGCGCGCGCAGCCCGGCCGCGTGGGCCTCGCACCAGTCGAAGAACGCCGCATCGGCGATCATGCCGTACTTGATCACCTCGGCCAGCCCGGCCGAGATCTCGCGCGCCGGCAGGGTCTGCAGCACGTCGGGGTCGATCACCACGGCCTGCGGCTGGTAGAAGGCGCCGATCATGTTCTTGCCGCGCGGGTGGTTGATCGCCGTCTTGCCCCCCACCGAAGAATCCACCTGGGCCAGCAAGGTGGTGGGCGCCTGTACGAAACGCACGCCGCGCTGGTAGCAGGCGGCCGCAAAACCGCCCAGGTCACCCACCACGCCACCGCCCAGGGCCACCAGCACCATCTTGCGATCGAGCCCCTGCGCCAGCAGCGCATCGAAGACCTGGTTCAGCGAAGCCCAGTCTTTGTGCGCCTCGCCATCGGGCAGGGCAATGGTCAGCAGCGGTTTGCCGGTGGCCGCCAGCAGGCTGCGCACCCGTTCACCGTACAGCGCATCGACCGTCACATTGGTGACCAGCGCAAGGCTCGTCGCATCTGCCGGAATGTGGTCGGCCAGCGTCTGCAGGCAACCACTGCCGATATGGATGGGATAATGCCCGCCGGGGGTCTGGACCCGGACGGACTGCACGTCGCTCATTTGCATATTGCCCTCGGTTGAAGAATCCAGGGACGCGGCTTGCCCGGGCCTTGCCCGGGCGCCGGACCGATCCGGGCCTGGCCGCCGCGGGGGTCAGCCATCGACCTGACCCAATTGCTCTACCAGCTTGCGCAGGATCTGGCTGACGGGCTGCGTGCCCGTCGCCACCGTGATGTGCGCGACCTCGGCGTACAAAGGCTCGCGCTGCTCGAGCAGCGCCATCATGCGCGCCTGTGGGTCTTCGGTCTGCAACAATGGCCGATTATGGTCGCGTGCCACACGCCGATGAAGCTCGTCGGCATCCGACTGCAGGTAGATGACGCAGGCGCGCGTACGCAGCATGTCGCGGTTTTCGGGCGCCAGCACGACCCCGCCCCCGGTCGCCAGTACCAGGTCGGGCTGGCGGGTGTATTCGTCGAGGATCGCGGTCTCGCGCTTGCGAAAGCCCGCTTCGCCCTCGATGTCGAAAATGGTGGCCACGCGCACCCCGCAGCGCGCCTCCATGGCGTGATCGAGATCCACGAACGGCCGCCCCAGGGCCGCCGCCAGTTGCCGGCCCAGCGTGGTTTTCCCGGCCCCCATCATGCCCACCAGGCAGATTGGCTGGTGGCCCACGGCCGCGTCGGGGTCGGGTGCAGCAGAATCGGGGGCGACAGGAACAGGCATGACAAGATGGGTCGGGTTACGCGGCAATAGGGATCCGGTGGCGGGAGAATGGCGCGCCTTTGGGCGTCGGGCCACAAGTCGAATCACGTAAAATAGCGTGTATTATCGCATCTGCATCGCATCCGCCCGCCCGGGGTCTGCCCTAACCTTGCCCCGGCTCTGAAATATCCACTTACATCCCTACTCGCCTGCTTGCACGCCCACCTTGGGCCAGCGCTTACAATCGCCCCTGATGACCACCTCGCGTAACAATTCCGCCAACAAGGCCGCCGGATCGTCCTGGCTGGCGCGGCTGATCGCCAAGACCTTCGCCGTCTTTGGCGGGCTGGCGCTGTGCGCGGCACTGCTGCTGGGCATGGCCCTGGCGCTGGCGTGGCCCAACCTGCCCGACCTCGGCGCAATGATCGACTACCGGCCGCGCGTGCCATTGCGCATCTATACGGCCGACAAGGTGCTGATTGGCGAATTCGGCGAAGAGCGCCGCAACGTCCTGCGCTTCAACGAAATCCCCGACGTCATGAAATCCGCGGTGCTGGCCGCCGAAGACGACCGCTTCTACCAGCACGCCGGGATCGACTGGCTCGGCGTGCTGCGGGCCGCCCTGGCCAACACCATGCACATGTCCAAGACCCAGGGGGCCAGCACCATCACCATGCAGGTGGCGCGCAACTTCTACCTGTCGTCCGAAAAAACCTA
>NZ_JBAYTI010000040.1:0-26279 GCF_041675725.1 Castellaniella sp.
AGATCCAGTATCCATGCGGGTTCCACGCCATATTAGCATCTACGGAAATCCACTGACTTCCACCTGCAGCCGGCAAATCCGGGTCAAAATGAGACCGAGAAAACGGAAGCGTGGCGACTGCTGTTAATGCGCACCAGGCACCTCCTCCATGCTTAACACCAAGCGGTACTTGACGTCGCCGGATTTGAGCCTGCGCAATGCCTCATTCGCCCGCACGAGCGGCATGACCTCGATTCGCGGCCGCGCGTCCACCAGCACGCTGAAGGCCAGCGTTTTCTCGTTATCGCAGGGCGTGCCAGTGAGCGAACCCAGAATGCCGCGCTGACCGCCTATGAGCAGGCCAGCGGGCACCTGCAGCGGGTCCTTGCCCGGGTTGAGCACAACCAGCCGTCCCTCGGGCGCCAGCCCCGGCAGCAAGGCCGATACCGTATCCATGTCGGCGATCGTGGTAACGATAGCCTGCGCCCCACCCATGGCCTTCAGCCTGGCCGTCGCGTCTTCCTTACGGTTGTCGATATACACGTGCGCCCCCAGCGCCAGCACATCCGCCGCGATGTCGCTGCCGCGACCTACGGCCACCACCCTGAAGCCCATGCGCCGTGCGTATTGCAGCGCCATATGTCCGAGCCCGCCTATGCCCAGGATGGCCACCGTATCGCCTGCCTGCGCACCGCATTTTTTCAACGCATTGAAGGTAGCGATGCCGGCGCACAGGATGGGCGCAGCCTCAGCCGATGACAACTCCTCGGGAATGGCAACCAGCGCGGTATGACGCGCCAGCATCATCTCCGCATAACCGCCGTCGCAGCCACTGCCCACGGCAAGCTGGTTCTCGCAGAGCTGAAAGCGGCCCTGCCGGCACTGCACACACTGGTTGCAATGGCCACCCAGGCGACCCACGCCCACGCGCTGCCCCATCCGCCAGAGCGCGGGCACCCCGTCCCCCAGGGCAGCGATGCGACCAACCACCTCGTGGCCGGGTACGCGCGGCGGCTGCAGACCGGGGTCGACCCTATCCACGTCTATAGCATCGGCGCCGCAGACGCCGCAGGCCTCGACAGCGAGCAGCACCTGCCCCGGCCCCGGTGTTGGCGTCTGGCGCTCCACCAGCTCCAGAATCCCGGGTTGACTCGCCTGCATGGCACGATAGGTAGATTTCATCATGGTTGCTCCAAAAAAACATGGGTGCCATCTGCCGCTGCGCGATTGGCATTGGCCGCATACCCAACTGACATGCACGTATTGTGCGATCCTCGACGGAATCCTGAACGGAGAGCATGTTCCGGGAGCGGTGCTCAGCGAAGCCACGCTCGCTGCCGAGATCGGTGGGAACACGGTCATGCTTGAGCTCGATGACCGTTTGGCCGACCGGCGGCGGTTCCTGATGTTCAGTTTTGGTGACACATTCCACGAACGCCGCCACGACATCATTGCCGGGCACATCGAACTCGACGCTGCGCCTGGAAGTGCACCGAGTTCAGCACCGCTTCGCTGACCTCGCCCATGGTGGCGCAGGTACCGTAGGGGTTGCCGCCGGAGGCAAAGATCACCGGATCAGAATAACCCGGCGGCACGATGATGCTGCCCCAGTGCATGAAGATTCCATACATGCCCAGCAGCGGGGTCTCCTGCCCGCCGTGGGTGTTCTGGGCGCTGCTCATTTGACTTGGCTCATCTTGACTCTCCTTGGGGTTGAAAACTTGGTTCCTGAGCGCCGTGTTCTGGATCAGGCGCCGCAGATCACGCGTTCGCCCAGCTGCTCGCGCCCGTGCGGCGCATCAAAGTCGGGCTCCGGCCCTATGGAAACGATGCCGTAGGGGTTGAGCGTCGGGTGGCTGCGGAAATAGTGGTTGCGGATGTGGTCCATGTGCACGGTGCCGGCCACACCCGGCATCTGGTAAATGTCGCGCAGCAGGCCCGTGAGGTTGGGGTAGTCGGCAATGCGCTTCTTGTCGCACTTGAAGTGCGTTGCATACACGGCATCGAAGCGCAGTAGCGTAGTCCACAGGCGCAGATCGGCCTCCGTCAGCGTGTTGCCGACCAGATAGCGGCTCTTGCCCAGGCGCTGCTCCAGCGCCTCCAGCGTCTCGAACAGCGTCACCACGGCCTCGTCGTAGGCCGCCTGGCTGGTGGCAAAGCCGGCGCGGTAGACGCCGTTGTTCACGCGCGGGTACACCAGCTCGTTGACCGCGTCGATTTCGCCCTGCAGGTCCGCGGGGTAGTAGTCGCCGGGCCGGGCACCCACGCCGTCGAAGGCGTGGGTCAGCATGCGGATGATCTCCGAGGACTCGTTGTTGACGATGGTCTGGCGCTGCTTGTCCCACAGCACCGGCACCGTGACGCGGCCGGTGTACTCGGAATCGGCTTTCTGATAGAGCTCGTAGAGCTTGGTCAGGCCGTACAGCGGGTCGCCGTCGGCGGCGTCAAAGTCGGTGCCAAATTCCCAGCCGTTCTCCAGCATGAGCGGGTGCACCGAGGACACACCGATGTGCTGCTCCAGCCCCTTCCAGGCGCGCATGATGAGCGCGCGGTGCGCCCAGGGGCAGGCGTAGGACACGTAGAGGTGGTAGCGACCGGGTTCGGCCTTGAAACCCGCCTCGCCGCTCGGGCCGGCCACGCCGCTCTCCGTGATCCAGTTGCGGTACTGGCTGGCCTTGCGCTCGAAGCGCCCGCCCGTGCTCTTGGTGTCGTACCACTCGTCCTGCCACTTGCCGTCTACCAATAGTCCCATGATGTTTGACTCCTATCCTTCTGATTGAGTTTGTCGAGCTGCTCACTCCTCCTCGGAGGCCGATGATGCCATGGCGTTGATTATTTCCTTCATTTTGGCCAGTGCCGCGGGCTCCAGCCCCTCGCCGGTGATCCGGATCTGCACTTCGTCGCTGACGAACGGCAGATGATCGCCCAGACCGAAGTCGGAGCGCCGGACCGTGCCCGTCGCGTCAAAGCCTATGGCCGGCACCCCCAGCATAGGGTGCTCGCCGACGTGGTTGAGCACGGCAGCCCGAGTGTGGACGCTGCTGACAGGAATCTCGACCTCTATGGACAAATTGGCCGGCTCCTCGGCATCCTAGACCAGCGTGCCCTCGCTGATGTCGAACATGGCGCCGGGGTTGGAAAAGCCGAAGTGGTTCCAGCTCAGATCGATCTGGGTGTGGTAGGGGTCAAGGGCAAAGGTCTGCCCGGCTGCCCTGGATGGCATTGGCTGCGCCGTGCTGCCTCACCTGTGGCGATTGCCTCGGGACAGCAAGCTGAATTGTCCGCTTCCTTAACCTAGGACAAGTCTGGCGGCACATACCGGCCGACAGTAAAAGGCGCATGCAGAATACTGTATATTTACGTTATATATTTACGTGTCATCAAGGACATCGACCGTTACATCCTGGGCCGGGACGACGATCGGAGCAAGGGTTCGCGCGGCGCGTGCCGCGCATCATCCCGCAGGCGCAGCTTCGGCTGGCACCGCTCCGGGCCCCCCGTGCCCCGAGGGCACACGCCCCTCTCGTTGCAGCCGCTGTCCCGGGTCTCGAGACGCTCTCGTGCAACATATCTGACGGATCGACATGATCAGACTGGCCTACAGCACTTTCGGCCTCACTCAGCTGCCCTTCCTCGACGCGCTCGACGCCGTCGCCCGAGCGGGTTACGAGGGCATCGAAATCTCCTTCCATCGCCGCCAGTTCAATCCCTTCGAACTGGCGGACGACGACCTGGATGCGGTCGGAAAACGGCTGCGGCGCCTGGGCCTGACGCCCGCCTGCGTCGCCACCGCCTCACACTTCTTCACACCCTCGCGCCCGCACGAGCCCTCGCTCATGACGCTCGACCTTGCCGGGCGCAAGCGCCGCATCGATCTCGTGCGGCGCGGCATCCAGGTTGCGCGCCGCCTGGGTGTCAACCTGGTCACCTTCGGCAGCGGCTTCGTGCGCGACGACCACGTGCGCGAGCCGGGCATCGACCCGCATGAGGTGCTTGTCGACTCGATTCGCGAGTGCCTGCGCGAGGTCCGCGATGACGAGGACCTGACGCTGCTCGTCGAGCCGGAGCCGGGCATGTTCATCGAGACCCTCGACCAGGGGCTGGCGCTGATCGATGCGGTGGGCTCGCCCCACTTCGCCCTGCACATCGACATCTGCCATGCCTATTGTTCCGAACCGGACTACGTCGGAACCCTGCAACGCGCCGCCGCGCGGGCGCGCTACCTGCATATTTCGGATGCGCGTGAGGGCTGGAACCTGAAGATCGTCGAAGACCACCCGGAAATCGAATTCCGGCCGGATTTCGCCAGCACGCTCGTCTATTTTCCGTTGAATGCCGACTTCCTGCTGGTGGATCGCGCCCTGCCCCTGTACTTCTGCGAGCAAGCGCCCGATACGGCGCAGCGCGAGCGGAACGCGGCGCTGCTGGCGCGCGCGGGCATCGCCGCGCCGCCGGAGGCGATCGATTATCGCCAACTGTACGCCGGCGCCTCGCCGCTGGATGACGAGATCTTCACCTATCTGATTTCGGTGCCGGGCCTGTCCTTCGACGTCCTGGAGCGCGCGCGGCCGATTCTCGGCCATCTGCGCGGCGCGCGCGGGCCAGCACGGGTCGACCGGATGCTGGCCAACACGCTCACGGGGGTCGCACACTTCCACGAAATCCCCGGTTCGGGCACACTCGATCTCGCGGCCAGCTTCAAGGCGCTCAACGCGGGCGGTTTCGACGGCTTCGGCGCGGTGGAGCTCTATCACCACGTCGACTCCTGGCAGCAGGCGCTCGATGACAGCTACCGGCACCTTGCCGGCATCGACCAAGGCCGGGCGCGGGCCGCGCGGGTTTTTGCGCCATGAACGGGATCGAAACGCTGGGCTGGCGCGCGGATTGCGTCGGCGAACTCGATCACCGTCAGCTGAAGGCACCCAGTGTGAAGTTGCGCGGTGTGCACCAGGGCGTGGGCGGAGACGCCATCTACAGCATCGACCTGCGCCTGCGCCGGCCGAACGCGGACGAATACCTCACCAGCACCGAGGCGCACTCGCTCGAGCACTTTCTCCTGGAGGGTTTCCAGCGCCTGTTGCCGCAGCAGTTCATCGGCGTCGGCGTCATGGGTTGCCAGACGGGCTTTTACCTGAACCTGCTCAACGAGGGCCGGCGCGAGCGGGTGGAGACGCTGCTCGAACGCATCCTGCGCGATGTGCTGGAGGCCAAGGCGGTGCCCTACGCCAACGTGACGCAGTGCGGCCGCTGGCAGAACCACGACCTGGCCAGCGCGCAGGCCGTGGCGCGCGAGGTCCTGGCGGCGCGCGACCACTGGGGAGAGATCGCGTGAGCCGGCCCACCGAAGCGCGCTGGCAGGTCCGGGCAAGCCGCTGCATCGATTATGTCCTGGATACCGTGGACGATGTGTTCGATCCGCGCAGCGACAGCCTGCTCGCCGCCGGACGGCACGAGGGCAGCCGCCGCTTCGTCGTGGTGGATGCGCAGGTGTACCGCTTCCATGCGCCGCGCATCGAGAACTACTTCCGCCAGCGCGCCATCGAGGCGCGCATCCTGCCCATGATGGCGGGCGAGGCCGGCAAGACGGTCGAGGCCTGGCTCGGCATCGTGCGCGAGCTCGACCAGTTCCCGATCCATCGCCGCGACGAGCCGATCATCGCCATCGGCGGTGGCGTGCTCACCGACGTGGTGGGCTTCGTGGCATCGAGCTATCGCCGCGGCGTACCGCATGTCAAGGTGCCGACCACGCTCATGGGTTATGTCGATGCGTCGGTGGGCATCAAGACGGGCATCAATTTCAATGGCCACAAGAACCGCCTGGGCAGCTTCGAGCCAGCACGCGCCGTGCTGCTGGATCGCCGGCTGCTGGCCACGC
This sequence comes from Castellaniella sp., assembly GCF_041675725.1. Lineage (GTDB taxonomy): Bacteria > Pseudomonadota > Gammaproteobacteria > Burkholderiales > Burkholderiaceae_B > Castellaniella. The sequence goes on from NZ_JBAYTI010000040.1 coordinate 5,855, forward strand.
TGCCGCTGCGCCACCAACGCAACGGGCTGTGCGAGATCATTAAGCTTGCGCTGGCGTGCGACGCCGAGCTCTTCGAGATGCTCGAGCACGATGGGGCCCGCGGCCTGGCGAGCGCCTTCCAGGACGAGGGCGCGCAGCCGATCCTCGATCGCGCCATCGACGGGATGCTCAAGGAACTGAGTCCCAACTTCTATGAAGATGAGCTCGCGCGCAAGGTCGACTTCGGCCATACGTTCAGCTATGGCCTGGAGATGTACTTCGAGGAGCGCCTGCTGCACGGCGAGGCGGTGCTGCTGGACATCCTATTCTCGTGCGTGCTCGCGCACGAGCGCGGCCTGCTCGAAGGCGCGCTCATCGAGCGCGTATTCGCGCTCGTACGCCGGCTCGGCATCGAACCGGCCTATGATCTTCTGGACGCAGAGCTAATGTGGGGCTCGCTGCTCGACCGGGTCGAGCATCGCAATGGGCAGCAGCTCGTGCCGCTGCCGTGCGCACTCGGCCAGTGTGTTTTCGTCAACGACATTACCCGCGCGGAAGTCGCGGCTTCGATCAGGATCCTTCAGACATGGACGACGCAGGCAGATGAACGAATCACCGAATGTTGATGCCGCGGAAATCGCGCACTTCAACCGCATGGCGGAATTGTGGTGGGATCCGGCCGGGAAGATGGGCCAGTTGCATGCGATCAACGCACTGCGCCTCGATTTCATCACCCAGCGCTTCCCGGGACCGAATCCGCGCGTCGTAGACGTGGGCTGCGGCGGCGGCATCCTTGCCGAAGCCCTGGCTCAATCGGGCGCCCGCGTCACGGGCATCGACCTCTCCGAGCTCTCGTTGCGGATCGCGCGCCAACACGCCGCCGCGGGCGGACTGGACATTGATTACCGCCTGATGGAGGCGGACGCGCTGGCGGCGACCGAGGCTGGACAGTTCGATGTCGTGACCTGCATGGAGATGCTCGAGCACGTGCCGCAGCCGCGGGGCATCATCGAGGCGTGCGCGCGGCTGCTCCGCCCCGGGGGAGTGGCCGTCTTTTCCACCATCAACCGGACGCCCAAAGCCTTCCTGTTCGCGATCGTGGCGGGCGAGTACATATTGGGTCTGCTGCCCCGTGGGACGCATACCTACCGCAAGCTGATCCGGCCCGATGAGATGCGCGCGTGGACCGCGGGCGCCGGGCTGCGCTTCGAAGCCATCGCCAGCCTGATGTACAACCCGCTGCGGCGCCGCTTCCGCGTGGCGCCCGGGCGCGAAGACATCAACTACATGGCTTGCTTCCACAAGCCCGAGTGACTGCCATGCAGCGTTTCCTTGCCCTGTCGCGTTCCGTGCACGGCGTGCTCGACATCGCCCTGCCGGGTTTCGTCGCCCTGCTCTGGCTGGGCGGCTTTCCAGACTGGACCGTACTCGTTCTCGGCCTGCTGACCGCGCTTGCCGGCTATACCGCGATCTATGCCCTGAACGACATCGTCGGCCTGCACGATGACCGCGAGAAGGTTGCTGGCGGTGTCAAACGAGGCTACGCGGTAGAGGCGTCGGAGATGCGCTATCCGATCGCCCAGAACCTCCTCAGCATGAAGTCGGCGCTCGCGTGGTTCGGGTTCTGGTTCGCGCTCACCATCGTCGGGATCTACCTGCTCAACCCCCGGATCCTCCTGATCCTCTTTGGCGCGACGGTGCTCGAGATCGTCTACGTGAAATTGCTGAAGGTGACTTGGCTGCGCACCTTCGTGAGCGGCCTGGTGAAATCCGCCGGGCCGATGGCGGCGGTCTTCGCCGTCGTTGAGCAGCCCGCCTGGCCGGGCCTTGCCTTCCTGCTGGTCTGGCTGATGCTCTGGGAGATCGGCGGGCAGAACATCCTCGCCGATTGGAACGATCTCGATGAGGACCGGCGTATCGGCGCGCGCACCATACCGCTCGTCTTCGGTCTGCCGGCGGCGGGACGGCTGGTGCTGGTCCTGCTTTCGCTGGTGGTGCTGCTCAGCCTGCTGCTGCCACTGTTTTCGCCGCTCGCGCTGGGCTGGCCGTTCCAGCTGGCACTGCTCGTGGCCGGGGTGGTGCTGCTGGTGCTGCCCGCGGTACGCCTGGCGCGCACCCTGGATGGCGCGCAGGCGGCGCGGCTGTTCGACCATTCCAGCCTATATCCACTGACGCTGCTCGTCATCATGGCGGTCTTCGTGCTGCTGTCCTGAGGAACCTCCGGATAGACCGGGCGGTCGGCGGGCGCCGGTCTCTCGCCCGAGGGCACCACAACGCAGGTCTTCAGCCAGCCGATCCCGAACATCCCCGGGAAATCCTTGACCGCCTTCGAGGTTGCCTACCCGCCAGCGGGTACCTCGCCGGCGCACCATCACGCCCAGTCGGCGTTCATCATGGCATACGTCATTTCCGGCGCCATCCGCAGCCAGGTCGAGGGCGAGCCCGTGCGGGTTTACAAAGCCGGCGAGTCCTGGTTCGAAAATCCCGGGGCGCATCACCTCGTGAGCGAGAACGCCAGCGCGACAGAGCCGGCAAAGATGCTGGCGGTGTTTGTGGTCGACACGCCGGATACAGACCTCACCCATTTCGATGGTCAGTGAGGGTTGGGCCCTGGTAAGTCTGCGTGATAGAGACACGCAAAACTCACGCAAAAGAAAAAAGGGCCTACAGAGGAAACCCTGTAAGCCCTTGATAATGCTGGTCGGGACGGCGGGATTCGAACTCGCGACCCCTTGCACCCCATGCAAGTGCGCTACCAGGCTGCGCTACGCCCCGAAAGAAAAGGATTCTAGCATAAAACCAAGCGCCCGCGCCCGCCCGCTCGGCATGGCAAACCGCGCGGCTGGTCTCTTGCATCACACTCGGTGTACTTTATTCTATAAATAGATATAATATAAGAACGTATATCAAATGATTCCTCAGGAGGATCGCCATGCTACGCTTCGACGTCCCCCCGGTATGGTCCAACGTGACCCGATGGGAAGCCTTCACCACCTTCGTCATAGCAGTCGCCGCCTTGCTCGTCAGCCCCTGGCTGATGGCGATATTGGCCGTGCAGGGGCTCGTGCGCGGCTTCCTGGGGCACTACAAATGCCCCTCGCACCGCCTCTGGGTCCATCTGGCAGAAAGAAACGACCTCGGCGGCAGAAAGGAAAACGCAGGCGCCAAGATGTTCGCCAACAAGATCCTGCTCCTGGCCTCTCTCGTCGCGGTGGTCACCTATGCGTTGGGGCTGGACATCTGGCAAGTGCCCGTCTATGCCCTGATCCTGTTCTCCACCCTGGAATGGGCCGTGTCATTTTGCGCCGCCTGCTGGGCCTATGGCTTCTGGTACAGCCTGTTTCCACCCAAGGGCATCTAGGCGCCACACGCTGTGGGGCGGTGCCGGGCCGCCAACGCCCCACAGCCCGCCTGGCCGGATCGTGCGGCGCCCGGTACGGCACGCGATCATGCCCAACCGGACATATTTCAGTATGATGTCATCCGATGAAGAACGGCTCCTGCTGGATGAATGCACACTGGCGCCCAGCGACCCACCAGACGACGACTCATGAAATACCCTGACTACTACAAAGTGCTGGGCGTCTCCAAAACGGCCAGCGCCGAAGACATCAAAAAAGCCTTCCGGCGCCTGGCGCGCAAGTACCACCCGGACGTCAGCAAGGAAACCGACGCGGCACAGCGCATGGCCGAGATCAACGAGGCCAACGAGGTCCTGTCGGATCCGGAAAAGCGCAAGGTCTACGACACGATTGGTCACCAGGCCTGGGCGCAAGGGGCGCGCAGCGTGGACGACGTGCGTCCACCGCCCGGCTGGAATCAGGCGCAGGGGCATCCTTCCGGGGCGGGCTTCGATGGATACACTCAAGGGGCCGGCCATCCCGGTGCCGATTACAGCGAATTCTTCGAAGAACTTTTCGGGCGGGCCGCGCGCGAAAAATCGCGACAGGCGGGGCACGACAGTGGGTCGGCCGCCTGGCCGGGTGAAGACCAGCACGCGGAAATCACGCTCAGCCTCGAAGAGGCCTACCGGGGATGCGAACGCGCTCTACAGCTGCAGTCGATCGAAATCGACGCCCAGGGCCAGGTCCGGCCACAACGGCGCACGCTCAATGTAAAGATCCCGGCCGGGGTCTCCCAAGGGCAATTGATCCGGCTCGCCGGCCAGGGGGGCCCAGGCCATGGCGGGGGTGCATCCGGTGATTTGTTCCTCAAAGTGAACATCCAGGCCGATGCCACCGTGCAGGTCGATGGCAGCGATGTCACCATGAAAGTCTTCGTGGCACCCTGGGAAGCCGCCCTGGGCGGCGAGATCCACGTCAAGACCGTGGCCGGCACCCTGTCGGTCACCGTACCCGCCGGTTCGGTTGCGGGGCGCAAATTGCGCTTGCGTGGCAAGGGCATTCCAGCCAAGAAGGCGGGAGACCTTTACCTCGAACTGGACATTGCCGTGCCCAGTGCCGTCACGCCCGAGCAGAAACAAGCCTGGCAGGCGCTGGCCCGTGCGTATCCCGGCTACGAAGTGCGCCCGCGCTGAAATCAAAGGACACACCATGGAAAAACGAGATATCGACACCCTCATGGCCGACCTTGGATGGGGCCCGGACGAATGGATCCCGCTCGAAGACATGGCCCGCGCGTGCCGGCTCGACGTGCAATGGATCATCGAGCGCATCCAGGACGACGTTCTGCAGGCAACCTATCGCGATGGCCGCACCTACCTGACCTGCGCGACCGTCTGGCGGGCCCAGAAAATCGAGCGCATCGAACGGCAGTTCGATGCCGACCCGCAACTGGCCGCGCTCATGGCCGACCTGATGGAAGAAATCAGGTCATTGCGCCAGCAATTGAAGCTGGCCGGCCGCTAGCCCCAGCAGGCAGCTGCTTACAGCAAACCCAGCTGCAGGCGCGCGGGTTCGCTGATCATCTCGCGGCTCCAGGGCGGATCCCAGACCAGATCGACGATGGCTTCATCCACGCCTTCGATGTTCAGCAGCTTGTTGCGGGCTTCGTCGGCGATCATCGTGCCCATGCCGCAACCCGCGGCCGTGAGCGTCATCTTGACTTCGATGCGGAACCGTTCCGGGGCATTGGCCGGAAGCACGTTGCATTCGTACACCAGCCCCAGATTGACGATATCCACGGGGATTTCGGGATCGTAGCAGGTGGACAGCATGTTCCAGGCAGCCTCTTCTACCACGTCGGCCGTGATGGGGCCCTCGTGGATGTGTTTTTCTTCTTCGATGACCTCGAAGCCCAGGGCATCGCCGTCCTTGCCTTCGATCCGGTACAGATTGCCCTCGACCATGACGGTATACGTGCCGCCCAGCTGCTGGGTGATGATGGCCTCGCAGCCCGCCTCGATGGTGACCGGAGACCCATACGGAACCGTGACCGCCGGGCAATCCCGGCTGATGATCACTTCCTGACGATTGAAACTCATGTTGTTACCTCTGGTTCATCGTGTTTATTCAGTGACGGCTACGTCGCGAGCCTGAGTAATGGCATTGTGCAGGGTATGCCAGGCCAGCGTGGCGCACTTCACGCGCGCCGGAAACTCGCGAACCCCCGACAGCACCTCGAGCTTGCCCAGATCGCAATCGGGGTGCGCCTCGGTGAGCATCTGGTGGATGTTGCGAAACAAGCGCTCGACCTCTTCGATGGGCTGGCCGCGCACGGCCTCGGTCATCAGCGAGGCCGACGCCGTGGAGATGGCGCATCCATGGCCCACGAAGCTGGCTTCCTGGACAATGCCATCAGCCACCCGGGCATAGACGGTCAGCTGGTCGCCGCACAACGGATTATGGCCATCGGCCTGGTGCGAGGCATCGGGCATCGCATGAAAATTGCGCGGATTGCGATTGTGATCGAAGATCACCTCTTGGTAGAGATCGCGCAGGCCATCGTCGGTGTCACGCATCCATCAGACTCCAAACAGTTTCTGCGCCTTGCGCACACCCGCCACCAGGGCATCGATGTCCGCTTGCGTGTTGTACAGGGCCAACGAAGCGCGCGCCGTGCCCGGAATACCGAAGCGGGCCATCAAGGGCATGGCGCAGTGATGGCCGGCCCGAATGGCGACACCTTCGGTGTCCAGGATCGTGCCCAGGTCATGCGGATGAATGCCGTCGACCAAAAAAGACAGGATGCCCGCCTTGTGCCTTGCCGTTCCCACCAGCCGAACGCCTGGCAGCGCCAGCATGCGTTCGGTGGCCTCGGCAAGCAAAGCGGACTCGTGCGCCGCAATCACCGGCAGACCGATGGACTGCACGTAGTCGATCGCCGCGCCCAGGGCGACGGCGCCGGCGATGTTGGGGGTGCCGGCCTCGAAGCGCTGCGGACCCTCGGCCCAGGTGCTGCCCTCGAATGAGACGGTATGAATCATGTCGCCGCCGCCCTGCCAGGGCGCCAGCTTTTGCAGGATGGAGGCGCGCACATACAACGCACCGATGCCCGTGGGCCCGTAGATCTTGTGGCCCGAAAAAGCATAGAAATCGCAATCCAGCGCCTGCACGTCGACCGGCGCATGGGCCACCGCCTGCGCCCCGTCGACCAGCACCAGCGCGCCGGCCTCTCGGGCCAGGCGCGTGATTTCGGCCACCGGATTGACCGTGCCCAGCGCATTGGAGACATGAGCGAGCGCCACCAGCCGCGTACGGGCATTGAGACACGACCGAAAATCGTCGAGGTCGATCTCGCCGCTGTCGGTGACGCGCGCGTGACGCAACACGGCACCTGTTCGGGCGCACAGCAGTTGCCAGGGCACGATGTTGGAATGATGCTCCATGTCGGTGACCAGGATCTCGTCTCCTGGCGCAAGCGACTGGCCCCATGTCTGGGCCACCAGGTTGATGGCTTCGGTCGTGCCGCGCACGAATATCACGTCCTGGCTGTTGGGCGCGTTCAGCAGGCCCGCCACCCGGCTTCGGGCCTGCTCGTAGAGGTCGGTGGCATGTTGCGACAGCCAGTGCACCCCGCGGTGGATGTTGGCGTTGGACTGTTCGTAGAAATCGGCCAGCGCCTGGATCACCCCCTGCGGCTTCTGGGTAGTGGCCCCGTTGTCGAGATACGCCAGACGCCGAGCACGCACAGGCCGGGCAAGGATGGGGAAATCAGCCGCCCATGGTGCGGCGGCCGCTGCCGCCTGATCGGCGGCTGCGGGGCGCAGGACGCCTTCGAGGGTCAGCGGCGCATTCATGCCGCCTCCAGGAGATCCCCGCCGGGCAGCAACCGCCGCACGGCCCCTTCGACATGACGCCGCAGGCTTTCATCGGGAATGCGCGCCACGCTGCGGGCCGCAAAAGCGTAGATCAGGATGTCGCGGGCGCGGGCCTCTTCGATGCCCCGGGTACGCAGATAGAAAAGACTGTCGGGATCGATCTGGCCGACCGTTGCGCCGTGGGCGCACTTGACGTCGTCGGCATAGATCTCGAGCTCGGGCCGGGCATCCGACTTCGCCAGACGCGATAGCAACAGGCTGTCGTTGCGCTGGATGGCATCGGTGCCGTCGGCCCCTTCGGCCACCAGGATGCGCCCGGTAAACACGCCGTGCGACGCATCCGCCATGATGCCGCGATAGGATTCGTGACTGACGCAGTGGGGCTTGAGATGGCCGATCAGGGTGTGGTGGTCTACGTGCCGGCGCTGATCGACGTAATACAGCCCATTGAGCAGGGTCTCGCAGCGCTCGTCCTGAAAGTGCGTGGCGATGTCGTGGCGCGCCAGACGGGCCCCCAAAGAAACCGAATGCGACGCGAAATAGGAATGCTTTGCCTGGGTCGCTTCAATCTCGCCCAGGTGCCAGGCAAGCGGCGATTCCTGTTGCAGCTTCAAGTGCGTGATTCTTGCGTCTTGGTCAAGCTGCAAGCGGGTGACGGCGTGGCGGAAATTGGCCGCATCCGGCAGGCCGATGTAGTGTTCGATGACGGTCGCCTGCGAACCGGCTTGCGCCTGGATCAGATGCCGCAAGAAGTGCGCCGCCCGAGGTTCGGACACCGCACAGACTACGTGCACGGCCTGCTCGAGCACCACCCCGCGGCCCAGGCTCACCAGGGCGCCATCGCTGGCCAATGCGAGGTTCAGGGCGCTGGTGCTGTGGCCATCCTGGGCCTGACCATAGAGCGCATGCACGGTATCGGCGTGCCCGCCCCATGCCTCTGAGGTGGCCTGGATGGTGACGCCTTCGGGCAACGACCCCAGCCGCGACAAGGATGCATCGAAAGCGCCGTCGACAAAAACCAGCCAATGGCCGGTATGCGCCGCCACGAGCGCGCGCACCTGGTCGGCCACGCCTTCTTGCGCCGAACCTTCTTCGAATTGCGCCGCCGCCAGGGGCGCCAGCGAAGTATGATGCCAGGCTTCTTGTCGCGGCGTGGGCCAGCCTTCGGACATGAAACGCTCGAACGCCTGGCGGCGCAGGCTGTCGAGCCACGGCACGTGGGCCCCTGGCAGCGCCCCCGCGCGCCGGCCAAAGGTATCGGCCCACACTTGCAGCTTGTCGGCGCTCATGCCACGGCTCCCCGGCCGGCGGGCCTGACACCAATCTTTTTGCCGTCGTCGGGTTTGACACCGCGCCGGGCCGGCGCCGCCTGCACACCCTCGATCCAGCCGTAGCCCTTGGCCTCGAGCTCTTTGGCCAGCTCGTGCCCACCCGAGCGCACGATCCGGCCATTGGCCAGCACATGCACGTAATCGGGCACGATATAGTCCAGCAAGCGCTGGTAATGGGTGATTACGATCATGGCGCGGTCAGGCGAACGCAAGCGGTTCACCCCGTCCGCCACGGTCTTCATCGCGTCGATGTCCAGGCCGGAGTCGGTTTCATCGAGAATCGCCAGCCGGGGCTCGAGCAACGCCATTTGCAGAACCTCGTTGCGCTTTTTCTCGCCGCCAGAGAACCCTTCGTTGACGGAGCGATAGAGGAATTCATCGCGCATGCCCACGAGTTTCATCTCGGCCTTGGCCCTCTTGACGAAGTCCATGGCATCGAGCTCGGGCTCGCCGCGCTCGCGCCGCATGGCATTGACGGCGGCCCGCATGAAATACGCGTTGGAGACCCCAGGGATCTCGATGGGGTATTGGAAGGCCAGAAATATACCGGCCCGCGCGCGGTCCTCGACGCTGAGCTCGAGCAGGTTCTGCCCCAGAAATTCGACCGTGCCCTCGGTGGCCACGTAGTCTTCGCGCCCTGTCAGCACCTGGGCCAGCGTACTCTTGCCGGCGCCATTGGGCCCCATGATGGCATGTACCTCGCCAGGCTGGATCTGCAGGGAGAGGCCCTTGAGAATTTCATTGCCCCCGATCGAGGCGTGCAAATTGTGGATGTTCAGCATATATAGGGCTCCTTAACCAACACTGCCTTCGAGGCTCAAGCCGAGCAGATTCTGTGCTTCGACGGCGAACTCCATGGGCAATTCTTTGAAGACTTCCTTGCAGAAGCCATTGACGATCATCGATACCGCATCTTCGGCCGATATGCCGCGCTGCATGGCGTAGAACAACTGGTCTTCGGCAATGCGCGACGCCGTGGCCTCGTGTTCGACATTGGCGCTGGGATTCTGCACTTCCATGGTCGGAAACGTGTGCGCGGCGCACAGCTTGCCGATCAGGAGGGAATCGCACTGCGTGTAGTTGCGCGCGCTTTCTGCCTTGGGCGTCATGCGCACCAGGCTGCGGAACGTATTGCTGCCATGCCCGGCCGAGATCCCCTTGGAAATGATGGTGCTGCGCGTGTTGCGGCCCATGTGCACCATTTTCGTGCCGGTGTCGGCCTGCTGCCGGTGGTTGGACAAGGCCACGGAATAGAACTCGCCCGTGGAGTCGTCGCCGCGCAGGATCACGCTGGGGTATTTCCAGGTAATGGCCGACCCGGTCTCGACCTGCGTCCAGGAGATGCGCGAGCGCGCGCCGCGACAATCGCCGCGCTTGGTCACGAAGTTGTAAATGCCGCCGACGCCGTTTTCGTCGCCTGGGTACCAGTTCTGTACCGTGGAGTACTTGATCTTGGCATCATCCAGCGCCACCAGCTCGACCACCGCCGCGTGCAGCTGGTTTTCGTCGCGCATGGGTGCGGTACAGCCTTCCAGGTAGCTCACGCTCGCCCCTTCATCGGCGATGATGAGGGTGCGCTCGAACTGGCCGGTATCGGCATTGTTGATGCGGAAATACGTGGACAGCTCCATGGGGCACTTGACGCCCTTGGGAATATAGACGAACGAGCCATCCGAGAATACGGCCGAATTCAGGGCCGCATAGAAGTTGTCGGCCGGCGGCACGACGGTGCCCATGTATTTCTGTACCAGTTCGGGATGCGAGCGAACGGCCTCTGAAAAAGAACAGAAGATGATGCCCACGTCGGCCAGCTGTTTGCGAAACGTCGTGGCGACCGACACCGAATCGAACACGGCATCGACGGCCACGCCAGCGAGCTTGGCGCGCTCATGCAGGGGCACGCCCAGTTTTTCGTAGGTGCGCAGGAGCTCGGGGTCGACTTCGTCCAGGCTCTTGGGGCCATCCTTCTTGGACTTGGGCGCGGAATAATAGCTGATGTCCTGGAAATCGGGATCCGGATAATGCACCTTCGCCCAGCGCGGCAAGGACATTTTTTGCCAGGCGCGATACGCCTTCAAGCGCCATTCCAGCATGAATTCGGGCTCGCGCTTGATCGCCGACAGACGGCGGATGACGTCCTCGTCCAGCCCCTTGGCAAAGGTCTCGGATTCGATCTCGGTCACGAAACCCGCTTCATACTCGCGGTCGAGGAAGGTATCGAGCTTGTCATTCACAGTGCTCATTGGATCAGGCTCCAGGATGAAATGGAAAGGGCTGGGAAGGCGAATCGACGCGCGCGCCGCCGGCTGCCGAGCGGGCCAATACCGCAGGCCGCACGCCGTCGGGCACGGGTGGCAGCGCCCCGGGCAGCATGTCGGCCAGGGTCGTGGATTCGAGCGTCTTTCGTACCATGCGATTGATGCGCACCCAATGCGGACGAATATGGCAGGCCTCTTCGACCGAGCAGACCCCGGGCACGGCGGTGCATTCGGTCAGGCCAAAGGGCTGCTCTTCAAGGGCATCGATGATTTGGGCGACGTTGATCAGCCGGGCATCGCGCAGCAGGCGATAACCGCCTTGCGCGCCCCGTTGGCTGGCGACCAGACCGTGCTGGGCAAGTAGTTTGAGCGCCTTGCTGACGACCGGCTGGCCCAACCCGAGCACGGCAGCGAGCTCGGTGGCGCTACAGAATTCTGTCGGGCGGACGGCCAAATGCGTGAGCACCAGGATACCGTAATCGACAATCTTGCTGATCCGCAGCATTCGACTGTTCTACCAGGATAGTTTTCAGGGAAGCCAAATAGTACCACTTTGGTACCATATGGATCAAACGGGTTCCGGTGCCTGGCGTGGACCATGGAATTCCGGCTCCTGCGGCGCACTTTGCTGTAGCTGCCACATCCTGGCGTAGCGTCCCGACTGGGCCAGCAGGCCGGCGTGCGTCCCCTGCTCGACCACGCGCCCCTGTTCCATGACCAGGATATGGTCCGCATGCACGATCGTGGAAAGCCGATGGGCAATGATCAGCGTGGTCCGGCCCTGGGCAATTTTTTCGAGCTGCACCTGGATGGCTCGTTCGGTCCGTGTGTCCAGCGCGCTGGTGGCTTCGTCGAATACCAATATCGGTGGCGACTTCAGCAGGGCGCGGGCAATCGCCACGCGTTGTTTCTCGCCGCCCGACAGTTTCAGGCCCCGCTCGCCCACCTGGGTGTCGTAGCCCTTGGGCAGCGACTGGATGAAATCGTGGATGTGGGCCGCGCGCGCCACCGCCTCGATCTCTTCCTGGCTGGCCTGGGGCCGGCCGTAGGCGATGTTGTAGGCAATTGTATCGTTGAACAGCACGGTATCCTGTGGAACGATCCCGATATGGGCGCGCAGGCTGGCCTGTGTATAGCTGCGCACGTCCCGGCCGTTGACCAGCACCCGCCCGCCCGTGGGATCATAGAACCGGAACAGCAAACGCGACAGGGTGGACTTGCCCGCGCCCGATGCGCCCACGACCGCCAAAGATCCGCCGGCGGGCACACTGAAGCTGATGTCGTGCAGGATCTGGCGGTCGGGCTCATAGGAAAAGTCCACGTGCTCGAAAGCCAGGCTGGCTTCACGGGCGTCCAGGACCGTGGCATCGGGTCGGTCGGCCACCTCCTGGGCATTGCCAAGCAGGTCGAACATGCGCTCCATGTCCGCCAACGCGTGGCGGATCTCACGGTACACGAAGCCGAGAAAGTTCAAGGGCGCATACAACTGGGTGAGATACGCCGAGACCAGCACCACGTCACCGACGGTCATATGGCCCTGGACGACGCCCGCGGCCGCTTGCCACAGCAAGGCCGTCATGCCGGCCGTGATGATGACCCCCTGGCCCATGTTGAGCAGATTCAGCGACACCTGGTTGCGCACCGCCGAATCCACCCAACGCGACAGATCGTGGTCGTACCGGCGACTTTCGTATGCTTCGTTGTCGAAATACTTGACCGTTTCATAATTCAGCAAGGCATCCACCGCCTTGCCGCTGGCCTGACTGTCAAGCGCATTCATCGTGCGCCGGTAGACCATGCGCCGTTCGGTCACCTTCAGGGTGAACAGCACATACGCCGCGATGGTGCCCAGGGTCAGGACCGCAAATGGCCACTCGTAGCGCCAGAGCAGAATACCGGTCACCATGCCGATCTCAAGCAGCGTGGGCAGGATGTTGAACACAGTGAAATTGAGCAGGAACCCGATGCCTTTGGTACCCCGCTCGATGTCGCGCGCCAGGCCGCCGGTGCGCCGCCCCATGTGAAAGCGCATGGACAACGAGAGCAGGTGCCGGAACACCCGGATGGCGATCTCGCGAATGGCGCCTTGCGTCACCCGGGCGAACAGGGCATCGCGCAATTCGCCGAACACCGACGTGGCGAGCCGCGCCAGGCCATAGCCCGCCAACGCCGCCAGCGGCAGGACCAGCAGGCTCGGTGGACGGCCCAGCTCATCGACGATATCCTTGAGCCAGATCGGGGTGAGCACGTTGGCCACCTTGGCGATCACCAGGCAGACGACGGCCAGCAATACCCGCGTCCGGAAGGCCCAGACATAGGGCCAGAGGCTTTTCAGGGTCTGCCAGTCATTGCGACGGGCCGGGGCCGGGCCCGTGTGAATATAGCGCATGGAAACATCCCGCAAAGAAGCAATGCCGCGGCAAACCGATGGATTGGCCTACTGCGCATACAATGGGCGCATCATCCCGTTTTGCTCGAACCGCAAAGATTGTATGACTGTTTCAGTTTTTGATTTCGACAACGAGCTGCAGGCCTGCGCTGCTGGAGACTACGGTGCGTTCCTTGCACTGTATCGGCAAGAATCCGCCTCGATGTATGCGCTGGCCCTGGCCATGCTTGGCAGCGAGCCGCCCGCCCAGGTGGTGGTGCATGACACGTTCGTGCTGATCTGGCGCAATGCCGCGGGCTACAGCCCGGCCATCGGCACGGCCCGCGCCTGGATGTATAGCATACTGCGGCACCGGGCGCGGGCTCTCAGGCACCACCTTGGTGCGCCCGCCACAGACCATTCGCGGCGCCTGCCCACACTGCACTTCCCCGATACACAACAGGCCGATACCGGGCTCGGCGGCTCTCTGCGCAACTTGCCGGCGCCGCAGCGGGATGCGCTCCTGAGCGCCTACCTATATGGCGGCAGCCTGGACACGATCGCAGCGCAGCTCGGCCGTACCGCACCGGACGTTCAGGTCTCGCTCGAAGCCGCACTGCTGCGTCTGAACGAAGCGGTGCACGCATGAAGGCCCGGCGCAACTTCACCGATCATGAAATCGCCTGCTACGTGCTGGGCATCGAACGTGCCATCCCCCGGCAAGAGGTCGAAGACGCCCTGGCGCACGACAACGCCGCTGCGGCCCGCGCACTGAAATGGGAAGCCTATTTCCTGGGCATCGTCGATGCCCTGCCCCCATGCGCGCCCGATGAAACCCTGTTTGCCCAGATCGAATCGACCCTTGGGATGCAGGGCCTGACGCCTGGCAGCCCCTCACCGGCCCCCGCGGCCACAAGCCGCCCAGGCATGGGCCCGGACGGGCACGGGGCTTACCAGGACATGAACGCGGGTGCCGATGCGCCATCGCCCGGGCAACGCCGCGCCCGGCGGCGCCTGGCTTCGTGGCTGCGCCGCTGGCGCCTGCCCGTGGCGCTGGCTCTGCTGGTGTTGGCGGGGGTGCTGCTGCTGGTGGTCTGGGCCGGCCTGAGGGAGGTCCCGAGCACGATGGTGTCAGAAGCCGTGCACCTGCTGGACCCCCGTTGAATCAGGGCTGGCCCAGCACGTGTTTCAGGCGGTCGGCCACGGCCTGGAGATCGGCGCGCAAGGCCTGGAATTCGGCGCCACTGAGCCGCACGGCGGCCTCTTGGCCCCGGGCCACGGGATCGGCATCATTGAGCCGGTTGCGCGCCCCGGCAATCGTGAAGCCCTGTTCATACAGCAAGTCGCGGATCCGGCGCACCAGCAGGACTTCATGATGCTGGTAATAGCGGCGATTGCCGCGCCGCTTGATCGGCTTGAGCTGGCTGAATTCCTGTTCCCAGTAACGCAGGATATGCGGCTTGACCGCACATAGTTCGCTGACCTCGCCAATCGTGAAATAACGCTTGGCCGGTATGGGCGGCAAGACGACCGGCTCGACCTCTCGTGTCATGCCGGTTCTCCGTCGAGTACGCTGGCCTTGAGCTTCTGGCTGGCATGAAAAGTGACCACCCGGCGCGCCGCAATGGGAATGACCTCGCCCGTTTTCGGGTTGCGCCCCGGCCTCGGCGGCTTGTTGCGCACCTGGAAGCTGCCAAAGCCGGACAGCTTCACGTCGCGCCCTTGAACCAGGGCGGTACGAATTTCATCGAAGAACGTATCCACCACGTCCTTGGCCTCGCGCTTGTTGAGCCCGACCTGCTCGAACAGCAATTCGGCCAGCCGGGCTTTGGTCAGTGTACTGTCGATATCCACCGGTGATTACTCCTGTGAACGAAGGCGTGCACCATGCGCTTTTTGAAGTGCGCCGAACAGCCGCTGCACGCACGCTTCGATCTGTTGCTCTTCAAGCGACGCATCGTGGCCCTGAAAGCGAAATCTCAAGCCCAGGCTGCGCTGCCCGGGCGCCGAAGCATCGCGCCATATGTCGAACAGTTTAATCTCTTTGACGACAGCCAAAGCGGCTTCGGCTGCAATCGTGGCATCCAGTGTATCAAGCACCGCCTGCCATGGCAGGGCCTCGTCGAGCCAGACCGCCAGGTCGCGCACGACCCACGGCTGCCGCGACAAGGTGCCGGGGCGGGGAAAATCGCGCTGCGCCACGACCGACAGCGGCACTTCGAAGACCACGGGAGCCTGGGAGAGCCCAAGGGCCAGCACCCAGCGCGGATGCACTTCACCCAGCCACCCGGCGGCCTGCCCATCCACGACCAGGCGGGCGCTGCGCCCCGGATGCAGGGCTGGATGGCTGGCGGCCTCGCAACGCAGCTGGGCGGTTCGCCCCCCCAACAGGGATTCGAGATCGCGCTTGACGTCGAAAAAATCGACGGCGCGCTCTGGAAGGCCCCATTGCTCGGGCATGGCGGGCCCCCAGGCCGCAGCCGCCAGATAATTGGGTTGGGATACCCCGGCGACGGACAGGTCGCCATCGGCGATCGAAGGATCACGCCGAAAAACCCGCCCCAGCTCGAAGACCCGCACACGCCCCTGCCGATGGCGCACATTGTGCTCGATGTTGGCCAACAGGCCGCCGATCAGGCTGGAGCGCATCACGCTCATGTGGCTGGCGATCGGGTTGAGCAGGCGAATCGGCTGCTCGTTGGCGCAATAATCGCGTTCCCAGGACGCATCGACGAACGAGAAATTGATGACTTCCTGGTAGTCGAGGTCGACCATCATCTGGCGCAGTATGTGGGGGCCGTGTTGCACTTCGGGCAACACCCGCACATTGACTGCGGCGACCGGAGGCTGGTCCGGGATCCGATCGAAGCCGTAGATGCGGGCGACTTCTTCGATCAGGTCTTCTTCCAGGCCCAGATCGAAGCGGGCAGCGGGCGGCGTCACGGTGAAGACGTCGCCCTCGTGTTGAAAGTCGAACCCCAGGCGCGAGAATATGTCCGCAACCTCGCCCGCCGTGAGCGCCAGGCCCAGCACCCGCACACAGCGCGACAGCCGCATGCGAACTGGCGCGCGCTGGGGCAGGCGGGCCACACAGTCGGTGACCGGGCCGGCCTGGCCGCCACAGATCTCCAGAACCAGCGCCGTCAGCCTTTCGAGGTGCTCCGGGATGGTCGAATAGTCTACGCCGCGCTCGAACCGATGGGCCGCCTCGGAAGTCAGCTTGTAACGGCGCGGCCGGCCCATGATGGCTTCCGGCCACCAAAAGGCCGCCTCGAGGTAGACGTCGGTGGTCTCCAGCGAGACCGCCGAAGCGGCGCCGCCCATGATGCCCGCAAGGCTCTCCAGGCGCCCGCCCGACTCGATGACCCCGACGTCCGGCTCGAGCTCGATACGCTGCCCGTTGAGCAGTTCGAGCGTCTCGCCGGCGCGTGCCCAGCGGACGACCAGGTCATCGGCCAGCCGGTCGAGGTCGAACACGTGCGTGGGCCGCCCCAGCTCGAGCATGACATAGTTGGAAATATCCACCAGGGCCGACACGCTGCGCTGCCCGGCCCGCTCGAGCCGCGCTTTCATCCAGCCCGGCGTCGCGGCGCGCGCATCGACCCCGCGCACGATGCGCCCGGCAAAACGGCCGCATAAATCCGGCGCTTGCACGGTCACGGCCAGGCGATCATCCAGCGTGACGGGCACCGGGACGAAGGCCGGCTCGGCCAGGGCACAGCCTGTGAGAGCGGCCAGTTCGCGCGCCACCCCGCGAACCGACAGGCAATCGGCCCGGTTGGGTGTGAGCTTGAGCGTGTGGATGACGTCGTCGAGCATCAGCGCGGTGCGCAGATCGGCTCCTGGGGAGAGGTCGACGGGCAATTCGAGCAGGCCTTGATGATCGTCCGACAGGCCCAGTTCACGTGCTGAACACAGCATGCCTGCCGATTCGACGCCGCGCATGCGCACCGCTGCGATGCGCGGTCCGCCCGGCAACTGCGCCCCGACCCGCGCCAAGGGCACCCGCAACCCGGCGGCCGCATTGGGCGCACCGCACACGATCTGGAGTGCCTCGCCGCTGCCATCGTCGACCATGCAGACCCGCAGGCGATCCGCATTGGGATGAGGCGCCACGGATTCGATGCGCGCCACGACCACCCCGCTGAAAGCGGGTGCGAACGCTGCGGATTCTTCGACTTCGAGGCCGGCCATGGTCAGGCGATCGGCCAGTTCCTGCGAATCGATCGAAGGATTGGCCCAAGTGCGCAGCCACGATTCTGGAAGTTGCATGATGGAATTCCGTGAGACAGGGCTCAAACGTTGAACTGACGCAGAAAGCGCAGGTCACCTTCAAAAAACTGGCGTAGATCGGTGATGCCGTAGCGCAGCATCGCCAACCGCTCGAGCCCCGAACCAAAGGCAAAACCGATGTATTTTTCTGGATCCAGGCCAAAATTGCGCACCACTTGCGGATGGACCTGGCCCGATCCCGAGATTTCCAGCCAACGCCCCTTCAGCGGCCCCGCCTTGAACATCATGTCGATTTCCGCCGAGGGCTCGGTAAACGGAAAAAACGACGGCCTGAAGCGCAACGTGAGGTCGTCCGTGCCGAAGAATGCCCGCAGGAAATGCGTATACACCCCTTTCAGGTCGGCAAAGGAGATGTGTTCGTCGATCCACAGGCCCTCGACCTGATGGAACATGGGCGAATGGGTGGCATCGCTGTCCACCCGATAGGTGCGCCCCGGCGCAATGACTTTGATGGGCGGCTCATGCATCCGCGCATAGCGGACCTGCATGGGGCTGGTGTGCGTGCGCAGCACCAACGGCAGGCCCTGGGCATCGGTCATGTCGACATAGAACGTATCCTGCATGGAACGCGCAGGATGGTTTTCCGGGTTGTTCAGGGCCGTGAAGTTGGTCCAGTCGTTCTCGATTTCCGGGCCATCGGCGACGTCGAAGCCGATCGAGCGAAAAATCTGCTCGACGCGCTGCCAGGAGCGGATGACGGGATGCACGCCGCCGGTGCTGCGGCCGCGCCCAGGCAAGGTCACGTCGATGGTTTCGGCAGCCAGGCGTTGGTCGAGCAGGCGCTGGTCGAGCGCAGCGCGGCGTTCGGCCAGCAAGGCTTCTACCTGCTGTTTGGCTTGGTTGATCTGCGCGCCCAGCCTGCGCTTTTCTTCGCCCTGCATGCCCGAGAGCCCCCTGAGCAGCGCAGTAAGCGCCCCTTGCTTGCCCAGAAGGGCGGCTTTTTCGTTTTCCAGGGCAGCCCGGTCCGACGCCTGGGCAAACCGCAAGCGCGCCTGGGCGACCAAATCATCTAGCGTGGTATCCATGAAGTCCGTCCAAATGCACACGGAGCCCGATCGAGCTCCGTGTGCGATGATGCAGATCCTGACGCGCCGCGTCGGGAATCAGGCCGACAGTGCCGACTTGGCCTGCGCCACCACCGCAGCAAAACCCGCCTTGTCGTGCACGGCCATGTCGGCCAGGACCTTGCGGTCGAGGTCGATCGATGCCTTTTTGAGGCCGGCGATGAATACGCTGTAGCTGACGCCGAGTTCGCGGCAGGCCGCATTGATGCGGGTGATCCACAGGGCACGAAAAGTGCGTTTTCTGTTGCGACGATCGCGGTAGGCATATTGCCCGGCTTTCATGACCGCCTGTTTGGCGATCCGGAAAACGTTACCGCGACGACCGCGGTACCCCTTGGCAGCCTGGATGACTTTTTTATGGCGTGCACGTGCTGTGACGCCGCGTTTTACGCGTGGCATGAGTGAGATCTCCGATCAGGCGAAAGGCAGCATCGCCTTGACCGAGGCGATATCCGAATCATGGACGGCGGTCATACCGCGCAGCTGGCGTTTGTTCTTA
Source organism: Castellaniella sp. (assembly GCF_041675725.1). Taxonomy (GTDB): domain Bacteria; phylum Pseudomonadota; class Gammaproteobacteria; order Burkholderiales; family Burkholderiaceae_B; genus Castellaniella. The sequence continues at coordinate 24,866 of NZ_JBAYTI010000040.1, forward strand.
GTGGTTTTCTTGGTCAGGATATGACGCTTGAAAGCCTGGGCGCGCTTGATGGAACCACTGCCGCGTACCTTGAAGCGCTTGGCAGCGCCTCTTTTGGACTTCATTTTGGGCATGAGACACTCTGTTGGCTTGGCAAAGACAGGTGTTCCGAGAAACGGACACTTGTAAGACCCGTGATTTGCAAAAAAGAAAATACCGCACACGCGCAACCTGCGTGCACAGATTTTGTAAAGCTCTTGATTATAGGCTGAATTCTTCTCGATTGTCTATCGCACTGGCCGCACCGGCCACGCCAGCTGCGCCATGTCGCCAGAGGCCGGATACCACGCACCGGCTTTACTAATTTAAGAACGAAATCACGAAAAATAAACGAAGATAGTATGTATTTTTGCCTATTTCAGCCATTCACCAGATAATGGAAGGGTCGCATTACCTTGCCAATTTCATGGACCCCTGCACTCGGGCCCCCAGGCTGCCTGCCTGGCGGCCATCGTTCGAGCCGGGGCGGGCCAGCGCCTGCCAAACCCGAACCCTTACCGTCTCACTGCCAGGCCAGGAAGATTTCATCCTGACGTCGCTGGCCGATCGCCAGCAATACAGCGATCCGGGCGGCGAGGCCGCGCAACTGGGCATCAGTTCGGCCTTGTGGCCGCTATCGGGGCTTTTGTGGCCGTCTTCGCTCTACCTGGCTACCGCGCTGATGAGCCATCGCATCGAGGCGGGCACCCGCATCCTCGAGATCGGCTGCGGGCTGGCGTTGCCCAGCCTGGCCTGCCACCGCAGGGGCTGGGACATTACCGCCAGCGATCACCACCCCCTGGTATACCGCTTCCTGCGCCAGAACCTCGTGCTCAACCAGTTGCCCGCCACCCTGCCCTACCGCCATGGCGACTGGAACGGCACCGCCACGCAGACACCTTATACCCGTCACGTGGGCCTGCTGGCGCAGGCGTTCGATTTCATCCTGGGCAGCGACCTGCTCTACGAGCGGGATGCGGCCCCCGCCCTGGCCGCTTTCATCCACGCCCATGCCGAGCCGGCGTGCTCGGTATGGATCGTCGACGCCAACCGCGGCGGCCGGCCGGCCTTCACGCGCAGTATGCAAGCGCACGGCTTCGAATTGCGTGAAAACCTGAACCTCAACCGCCGCCCCTGCCTGAGTGGCGCCCGATCATACAAGGGACACCTGCTGAAGTACCGACGCGCCTGAGCGGCGCGCCCGCCGGATCACGACGCGTCGGAATCAACCGCGGCCGGGCCGGGGCCCGCCGAATCCGGATCCGACCCGGCCGCAACGCCCGCCCCCCGGGCTTCGAGCGCCTGTACCCGGGCCTCCAACTGCCCGAGCCGCTCGAGCGCCCGTGCGAGGAGCCCGGCCTGTATGTCGAATTCTTCGCGGGTGATCAGGTCCATG
>NZ_JBAYTI010000041.1:0-25861 GCF_041675725.1 Castellaniella sp.
CGATTTCGTAGATCTGCGTCACCGGCGCGATCAATTGGGCAATGCTGGCCTGAGGCTCGAACAGAAACGCGGCATCGACCCGCTTGCCCACCAGCGACTGCACCGCGTCTGGCGGACTCACGCCCAGGATGTTCACACCCTCGGCCGCCAGCCCGGCATTTTTCAGGACCACGCCACGCAGCACGGTGTCCGCCGTACTGCCTTCTTTCTGGGAAGCCAGCGTATGCTGCCTGAGGTCGGCCACCGTGTGTATACCGCTGTCATCGCGCACCACCAGCGCGTGGTAGCCCCGCTGCGCACCGCCAACCACCTTCAGGTCGGCGCCGCGCGAAGACCAGGATGCCGCGTTGGTGAAGCCCAGCACCCCCGTATCGAGTTGACCGCCGACGATTGCCTTGATCAAGTCCGTGCCGGACTTGAATTCAACCAGCTCGGCAGCCAGACCCTGCTTCTCGTACAGCCCGCCTTCATAGGCGGCAATCGCCTGCGCGTCGTCCATCACGCGCAAATAGCCGATCCGGAACGGCTCGGCAGCCAGGGCAGGCGCCGCTGCGGCCAGCGCCAGTACGGCGGGAATCAATAGTCGGGCGAATTTCATGCTGCAAGTACCTCGGAGTGAGTAGGAGTCGGGGAAAGGGATGAGATGGACATGCGGGCGGCCTTGCCCTGCGTCATGCCCAGCAAGCCGAGAATGTCACGCCGGATGTCGGCATGACGGGACAAGTCGTGGGATTTCTGCTCGGCCGACAGCCGGAACGCCTGCAGCACCCGGGACGGCCGGGGGCTGAACACCAGAATGCGGTCGGCTAGAAACAGGGCCTCGTCCACGTCGTGGGTCACGAGCAGCACGGTGGGGCCTGTTTCACGGATCAGGGTCAGCAGGACATCCTGCAGGGTCATGCGGGTCAGCGCATCCAAGGCGCCGAAGGGCTCATCCAGCAGCAGCACTTCGGGCTGCGCGATGAACGCGCGAGCCAGGGCGCAGCGCTGACGCATTCCGCCAGAGACCTGATGGGGAAAGTAGTGTTCGAAACCCGCGAGCTGCACCTTGCCAAGCCATTGCACCGCCTGGCTGCGCGCCTGGCGACGCCCGACCTTTTGCAGTTCAAGGGCCATGGCCACGTTATCCCGCAGGCTGAGCCACGGATACAGGGCATTTTCCTGAAACATCAGCATGCGCCGCGGATCGGGCCCCTGTACCGGCCGACCATCGGCGCAAACCTGCCCGCCGGACGGGCTGTCCAACCCGGCGGCCAGATGCAAGAGCGTGGACTTGCCGCAGCCCGAGGGGCCCACCAGTGCCACCAGCTCACCGGGTGCAAACGTGCCTTCAAAATGCTCGAGCACAGGCAAATCGCCGAACTGCTTGCGAATGTTTTCAAATGTGAGGATCATGGACTGGACGGCAGGATCAAAGAAAGAAGCCAGCTCAGGAAAGGCGCATGATATGGCTGCGCCTTCGCTGAATGTGCTTTTACTATAGTCACGGCATTTAATAATCAACAACCAATGAATTGTGATTTCCATATAACCGACAGGCATCAAGATTTTCCATTCGATGCCCGGCTGCACGCACCATTCGAGCCTCCACGATGACCCAACAGACGATCCCCGAAGAAGACCCTGTCCTTTGGCTGCAAACCGCCTGCAGACAACTGCGGGACACGCTTCAGGCCCCTGGTTCGCACCCGTTGGACGCCGACCCGCCGGACCCTGCCACGGCCCCATGGCCACGCCGCGTGCGGCCAATCCTGGCGGCACTCGACGGCCTGGCGGTCGTGCTCGATCAGACGGTCGCGCCGGCGCTGCTCGAGTCCATGGCCGGCTCGGATGCCGTTTGCATCCGCGAACTCACCCAGGGCCTGGCCCAGGCCCACGCCGCGCTGGCGCGCAGGGCGGCCCGCGCCATGGCCCGGCCCGACGATACAGGCCGCAGCGGGACGGCGGCTGGCAGCGCCACGCCAGCGACGGCCGCGGCAGCCGGTACCGGCCTGTACCAGGCCTGGGTCAAAGAAACGCTCGAGTGGCTGGCCACGGCGCACGACGAAGTCCTGCCCATGGCGCAGCGCCTGCTGGATCCGCCCGCCTTGCAGGCGGTGGCGCAGGCGTGCAAAAAACAGCCCGGCTTGATGCAAATTATCCGGGGCCCCGCGCCCCATGGCTGATGCGGGCCCTGGAACCCCGCAACACCCAGATCACGCGACGCATCATGCCCACGAAGGTGATCGCCCAGGCCAGCAGGGCAAAACCCAAAAAGGCGTGCGGCACCCAGGCCAGGAAGTCGAAGTGCATGGCCCGGTTCATCTGCCAGGTGCAGACGGCATACATGCCCAGCGGAAAGACGGCCCCCCAGTACAGTGGGTCGTAGATGAACGGAAAGCGCATGAAACCATAGCGCCAGATGCCGAGCAGCACCAACATCGGAATCCACCAGGACCCCGTCGCCCAGTAAAACACCGTGAACCCTTTCAGGAATGGCAACAGCGACACCAGGAACGGGGCATCGGGCGCGTTCAGGATCAACAGCGATCCAGCCAGCGTGGAGATGGCCATGGCCCCCATGTTGATCCAGTAAGGTGGCACCAGGTCGCTGGGCAGGAACTTGAAGAACACGTAGCGGTAGAAAATCAGCGACATCATCCAGATGTACAGCATGCCGCCCCACAGCCACATGGACAGCGCCATGAGATTGAGTTCAAGCCGAAATGGCTGGTCGATGTGCGTCGCCAGCAGTGCGCTGCAGACGGCAATCGACTGCGTGGCCACGACCGCCAGCAGCCAGGCCCCGCTGATGCCCTCTGCCAGCGTGGGTTTTTCTGGTTTGACCGTGAACGCCGTGAAAATCGTATAGGTCAACAGGATCCAAAGCAGGCAGGCCAGCCCCCACAAGACAAAACCCAGCCAATAATCATTTTCCTGGACCATGAATTGGCTGGCCAGCACACCGGTGGCAGCCACCAGGGTGAAATAGCCGCTGCCCTTCAGGTGATCGACCATATCCCCGAAGAACCGGCGTGGATGGTACACCGCCCGCAGAATGTACAGCACCCACAAGACGGCATACTGCACCCCGTTCAGCACCAGCAGGCCACGCGCGAGCGCCGGATAGCCCATCAAGTGCCCCCCCATGGAGACGATCCCGGTCGCCATGACCAGGGCAAAGTAGGCGGGCGACAAGTCGGCCACCATCGCACGCCACCCCCAGGGCACGCGTCCGGTCGATGAAGGCAGCACAGCCGTGGGGGTTGCCGAAGCGGGCAGGTTCGCGCCAGTGCGGATTTCCTTGGAATCGTCGGTCATGCAAGCATCTCCGGGAAGGGTTGGCCGATCGACAGGCCGGATCTGTGCACGGCGCGGGCCTCGAGTGGCCAGCGGTGCCCCGCGCCCAGACTGGTAAAATGGCGGATTGAACTGAAGTGTAATACCAAGCGACAAGGATCCCATGGACGCAGAACGCCAAAACCAGATCATCCACCACATCGAAGACTGCCTCGAGCGCCAGGCGGCCTTACGGAGGTATCTTTGACTACGATACCAAGGCCGAGCGCCTGCTGGTCGTCAATGCCGAGCTCGAAAACCCCGATATCTGGGATAACCCCGAACACGCGCAGGCACTGGGGCGCGAAAAGAAATCCCTCGAAACCATCGTCCAGACACTGACCGAGCTCGAACGCGAACTGCTCGACGCCCGCGAGCTGTACCAAATGGCCAGCGACGAAGACGATGACGCTTCCCTGCTGGCCATCGAGGCCGATTGCGCGGCCCTCAATGAACGCCTCGAAGCGCTCGAATTCCGGCGCATGTTCTCCAACCCGGCGGATCCCCTCAATTGCTTCGTCGACATACAGGCGGGCGCCGGCGGCACAGAGGCCCAGGACTGGGCCGCCATGCTGCTGCGCCAGTACCTGCACTACGGCGAGCACAAGGGTTTCAAGGCCGAAATCCTCGAAGAATCCGAAGGCGACATTGCGGGGATCAAATCGGCCACAGTCAAATTCGAGGGCGAATACGCCTACGGGCTGCTGCGAACCGAAACCGGCGTACACCGGCTGGTGCGCAAGAGCCCGTTCGACGCTTCCAACGGGCGGCACACCTCGTTTGCGAGCGTATTCGTCTACCCGGAAATCGACGACTCCTTCGAGATCGAGATCAATCCGGCAGACCTGCGCATCGACACCTATCGCGCCAGTGGCGCGGGGGGCCAGCACATCAACAAGACCGATTCGGCCGTGCGCATCACGCACCAGCCGACCGGCATCGTGGTGCAGTGCCAGAACGATCGTTCACAACATCGCAACCGGGCCGAGGCCATGCAAATGCTCAAGTCGCGCCTCTACGAGCTCGAAATGCGCAATCGCATGGCCGAGCAGCAAAAGCTCGAAGACAGCAAAAGCGACGTGGGCTGGGGCCATCAGATCCGCTCCTATGTGCTCGACCAAAGCCGCATCAAGGATCTGCGCACCGGGGTCGAAATATCGAACACGCAAAAAGTGCTGGATGGCGACCTGGACCCCTTCATTACGGCCAGCCTCAAGCAAGGCATCTGATTCATGACCTCTCCTCTCGATTCCAGCACAGAAGAAAATCGCCTGATCGCCGAACGCCGCAGCAAGCTGTCCGCCCTGCGCGCACGCGGGCCTGCGTACCCCAATGATTTCCAGCCCGATGCCCATGCGGCCCAGCTGCACGCAGCGTTCGACGAACACGACGAAGCCAGCCTGGAAGCACTTGGCCAGCCCGTGCGCGTCGCGGGGCGCATGATGCTCAAGCGGATCATGGGCAAAGCCAGTTTCGCCACCCTGCAAGACGGCAGCGGTCGCCTGCAGCTGTATCTCGATCGCGGCAGGCTGGGCGAGGCGGCCTACGACGCCTTCAAGACCTGGGACATCGGCGACATTCTGGGCGCCGAAGGCACTGTCTTCAAGACGCGCAAAGGCGAGCTATCGGTGCGCGTGCAAAACGTACGCCTGCTGTCCAAGGCCCTGCGGCCCCTGCCCGACAAATTTCACGGCGTGGCCGACCAAGAACTGCGCTACCGCCAGCGCTATGTGGATCTCATCATGACCGAGTCCACCCGGCGCACATTCCTGCAGCGCAGCCAGGTGATCACGGCCTTGCGCACCCTGATGACCGACGCGGGCTTCCTGGAAGTCGAAACCCCCATGCTGCACCCCATCCCTGGCGGGGCCGCGGCACGGCCATTCGTGACCCATCACAACGCGCTCGACATGGACATGTACCTGCGTATCGCCCCCGAGCTGTACCTCAAGCGCCTGATCGTGGGGGGATTCGAGCGCGTCTTCGAAATCAACCGCAATTTTCGCAACGAAGGGGTCAGCCCGCGCCACAACCCGGAATTCACCATGATGGAATTCTACGCAGCGTATACCGACTATCGCTGGCTCATGGATTTCACCGAACAGCTGATCCGCACCACCACCCAACGTGTATGCGGGCGCACCGACCTCACCTACCAGGGCCAGCCCCTTGACCTGAGCCGCCCCTTCGATCGCCTGACCATCAACCAAGCCATCCTCAAGCACGCCCCTGGATACACGCCAGCCCAGCTGGCCGGCAGCGATTTCCTGCGAAAAGAGCTGCAACGCCTGGGGGTCGACATCCAGGCACCGACACTGGCGCAAGCGGGCCTGGGGGCGCTGCAACTGGCGTTGTTCGAGGAAACAGCCGAAGAAAAGCTATGGCATCCCACCTTCATCGTAGACTACCCGGTCGAAGTCTCGCCCCTGGCCAGGGCCTCTGATGTCCATGGGGGGGTCACCGAGCGCTTCGAGCTGTTCGCCTGCGGCCGCGAGATCGCCAACGGGTTCTCCGAGCTCAATGACCCCGAAGATCAGGCCGCCCGGTTTCTGGCCCAGGTAGAGGCCAAAGACGCGGGCGACGAAGAAGCCATGTATTACGATGCCGATTACGTGCGCGCGCTCGAATACGGCATGCCGCCCACCGGCGGCTGCGGCATTGGCGTGGACCGGCTGGTGATGATGCTGACCGACAACCCGAACATACGCGATGTGATTTTGTTCCCCCATCTGCGGCCCGAAGACTGACGGCCCGGCCTAGACAGTGAATGAGTCCCCGCAGCCGCAGGCGCCCTTTTCGTTTGGGTTGTGGAAGCGGAAGCCTTCGTTCAGGCCTTCGCGAGCGTAATCCAGCTCGGTGCCATGCAGATACGGCAGGCTGTCGGGCGCGACATATACCTTTGCCCCGAACTGTTCGAAGAGTTCATCTTGTGGATCGACCGAATCGACGTATTCGAGCTGATACGAAAACCCCGAGCAACCCGATGACTTGACCTCGAGGCGCAGGCCCAGGCCCTTGCCGCGGTTTTCCAGATGACGGCGAATCTGCACCGCCGCCTGTTCAGTGAGTGTGACAGACACGTTTGACCTCTCAGTTGGTGTGTTTGCTACCGTAATCTACCACAGCAGCGGCCAACGCATCGAGCGCCAGCAGTGCACAATGCAGTTTGTCCTGGGGCAACTGAAGGGCCTCGACGATGTCATGGCTGCCGATGGCCCGCACCTGGTCGAGCGTCAGGCCAGGCAGTTTCTCGGCCAGCAGCGCACCCGTGGCGATCAGCGCGCCGCAGCCGTAGGCACGAAAACGGGCCTCGGCCACCCGTCCATCCCGCACGCGAAGCTGCAGCTTGAGCACCTGCCCAACCTGCGGGGAGCCCACCAGGGCGGTGCCCACGTCGGGATCGGCCACGTCGAACGAACCGACACCCTGCGGATTGCGGTAGCGTTTCTCGACTTCGGGGCCATACAGCATGAGCGCCATCAGCACACCGCAGCCCAGTCGGCTGGCAAGAGGCCTTGCTCGCGCATTTCCCACAAGGGCGAGAGTTCGCGCAGGCGCAGGATTTCGGCACGCAGCCGCTGCACGGCATGATGGATTTCAGCGGCCGTCGTGAAGCGCCCCAGCGACATGCGCAGTGAACTGTGCGCGAGCGCGTCGCTGCGGCCCATGGCCCGGAGGACGTGCGAGGGCTCGAGATTGGACGAGGTACAGGCCGATCCGCTGGAGACGGCCAGCTCGGGCACCGACATGAGCAAGGCTTCACCTTCGACATGGGCCACACTGATGTTCAATGTGTGCGCGACCCGCTGGTCGGGATGCCCGTTGAGATAGATGTCGGGCAGGTCCGACAGGCCCGCCCACAGCGCATCGCGCAAGCTGCGGATGCGTGGGATCTCGGTATCCATGAGCTCGGCTGCGAGGGCATAAGCCGCCCCCATGCCGGCGATCTGATGCGTGGCCAGCGTACCGGAGCGCAGGCCTCTTTCGTGGCCGCCACCGTGCATCTGCGCCGCCAGGCGCACCCGTGGCTTGCGGCGCACGTACAAGGCGCCGATGCCCTTGGGCCCGTAGGTCTTGTGAGCCGACATGGAAAGCAGATCCACCCCCAGGGCCCGCACATCGATGGGCATCTTGCCGGTCGCCTGCGCCGCATCGGCATGAAACAGAATGCCTCTTTCGCGACACAGCGCCGCCAGCGCGGCGATGTCGAGAATGACGCCGGTTTCATTATTGACCAGCATCATGGAGACCAGCACCGTATCTGGCCGAAGCACCTGGGCGAGCGCATCGGGCTGGACCAGGCCATCCGGACCTGGATCCAGATAGGTGAGTTCGAACCCCTGCTGCTCGAGCGCCTGGCAGGTATCGAGTACAGCCTTGTGCTCGGTGCGTACCGTGACGAGGTGCCGACCCCGACCGCGGTGAAATTCGGCGACCCCCTTGAGAGCCAGGTTATCGGATTCGGTGGCCCCCGAGGTGAATACGATTTCGCGCGGGTCGGCGTGAATCAGGCTGGCAACCTGGGCCCTAGCCTGCTCGACGGCCTCTTGGGCGCGCCAACCCCAGGCATGGCTGGTGGATGCCGGGTTGCCGAAGTCCTGCGCCAGCCAGGGCAGCATGGCCTCGAGCACCCGCGAATCGACCGGTGTGGTGGCTGCGTGATCGAGATAAATGGGGCGTTCCTGTGACAGGTCAAAGGACATGCCGGCTCCTGAAGCGTCAAACCGAGACGGGATCCTGCGCGGAGGCCTCGGCCATGGAGGGGGCGGCAGATGCAGCCTTGCGGCGCTGGCGCAGCTGGCCGGATTCTTGCCACTCGCGCAGCCTTTCCTGATCGGCCAGATCCTGCAGCGACACCGAATCGAGATAGTCGACCATCTTGCGGTTCAGCGTGGCCCAGAGATCGTGGGTCATGCACTTGCCTGTATGGCCGTTGCGCCCGATGTTGCAGTTTTCTTTGCCGCCGCAGCTGGTGGCATCGAGAGGCTCGTCGACCGCGAAAATGATGTCGGCCACCGAAATGTCGCGCGCGTGACGAGCCAAAGTATACCCCCCACCCGGCCCACGTACGCTATCCACCAGTTCGTGGCGGCGCAGCTTGCCAAACAGCTGCTCGAGATAGGAAAGTGAAATGTTCTGTCGCCCGCTGATCGCAGCCAGGGTGACCGGGCCACTGTGGTGTCGCAAGGCGAGATCGATCATGGCCGTGACAGCGAAACGCCCCTTGGTAGTCAAACGCATGTTGATATCCTTTGTGACGATGATGGATAAACGGGTGATACCCGACTGCTCCAGTCGAGTATAGCGCCTTTACCCGACGATAATAGTCAACTTTAGGGTTATTCATCAGACAGAATTGACTCAGGTCAAGAGGAAACGACGCCGCCCGCAGACCTGGCCGCCACCGGCCGAGGGCAGCTATAAAAAAGGCGCCCTGGGGCGCCGTTTTCAAGTGTGGAGGATCAGGCGGCCTGATACTGCAGCGCCCGCTTGCGCACGAGCTCGAACACGCCCTGCGTGGCATCTTCGATGTAATCGAGGACCTTCACGAAACCTTCGGGCCCGCCGTAATACGGGTCGGGTACCGTGGCTTCTTCGAACTCGTTGGAGAAGCGCATGAGCAGCATGAGCTTATGGTGGTAGACTTTAGGGCACCGCTGCTGCAAAGCAGACAGGTTTTCCCAGTCCATCGCCAGGATGAGATCGGCATCGCGGAAATCATCGGCCTGGATCTGCCGGGCGACGTAGCCCGACAAGTCATAGCCGCGTTTTTGCGCTGCCGCCTGTGCGCGCGCATCGGGGGCTTCGCCCACATGGAAGTGATGGGTCGCTGCCGAATCGACTGAAACCGCATCGGACAAGCCAGCCTCATCGACGATGTGCTGAAAGACGCCCTGGGCAGTGGGAGAGCGACAGATGTTGCCCGTGCAGACAAAAAGTACCTTATGCATGATAGGTGAAAGTGTGCGGGAAAACCCGGAATTTGTCCAGCATTTTTGGGCCAAAATGGCAAAAATTGTGGGTCATGACAACAGCACCCGGTTCTTGAGGGCGTTCAGGGTGTCGCGCACCCGGGCCGCCTGTTCGAACTCGAGATTGCGCGCGTGCTCGTTCATGCGCTGCTCGAGGCGGCGGATCTCGCGCGCCAGCGCTTTTTCGTCGTGCAGGGCGGCCTCATCATAGGGGGCTGGCTCGGCCACGGGCACGCTGGCGCTCACACCATCGATCAGGTCGCGCACCGCCTTGCTCACGCCGCGCGCCGTAATGCCGTGGATCTGGTTGAACGCTTCCTGCTTTTCGCGCCGGCGGGCCGTTTCGTCCATGGCCCGCCGCATGGAATCCGTGATCACCTCGGCATACAGGATCGCCTGGCCGTTCAGGTTGCGCGCCGCCCTGCCCATGGTCTGGATCAGGCTGCGTTCGGAGCGCAGGAAACCTTCTTTGTCGGCATCGAGAATCGCCACCAGGGAGACTTCGGGGATGTCCAGGCCCTCGCGCAGCAGGTTGATGCCCACGAGCACGTCGAAAGCCCCCAGGCGCAGGTCGCGGATGATTTCAACGCGCTCGACGGTATCGATGTCTGAATGCAGATAACGCACCTTGAGGCCATTTTCCTGCAGATACTCGGTGAGGTCCTCGGCCATGCGCTTGGTGAGCGTGGTGACCAGCACCCGTTCGTGACGGGCGATCCGCAGTTTGGCTTCGCCGAGCAGGTCATCGACCTGCGTACGGGCAGGCCTGACTTCGACGGCTGGATCCACCAGCCCGGTGGGCCGCACCACCTGCTCGACCACCTGGTCGGCATGCGCCGCCTCGTAAGGGCCCGGCGTGGCCGATACGAAGATGCATTGCGGCATGCGCGCCTCGAATTCCTCTAGGCGCAATGGGCGGTTGTCGAGCGCCGAAGGCAGCCGGAACCCAAAGTTGACCAGCGTCTCCTTGCGCGAGCGGTCGCCCCGGTACATGCCGCCCAGTTGTCCGATGGTGACGTGGCTTTCATCGATGAACATCAGAGCCCGGCTCGGCAGGTAATCGATGAGTGTGGGCGGCGGTTCGCCAGGCGCCGCGCCAGACAAGTGGCGCGAGTAGTTCTCGATACCCTTGCAGAATCCGAGTTCCTGCAACATTTCGAGATCGAACCGGGTACGCTGCTCGAGACGCTGGGCCTCGACCAGGCGGTCCTCGGCCGTGAGCTCGGCCAGGCGATCCCGCAGCTCTTCCTTGATGGTGCCAATCGCGCGCAGGATCGTCTCGCGCGGCGTGACATAATGCGAGCCTGGAAAGACCGTAAAGCGCAAGAGATCCTGCAGCGGGCGGCCGGTCAACGGGTCGAACAAAGTGAGGGATTCGATCTCGTCGTCGAACAAGGTGATGCGCAGCGCATTTTCGGCGTGTTCGGCCGGGAACACGTCGATCACCTCGCCCCGCACCCGAAACACCCCCCGCGCGAATTCGGCGTCGTTGCGCTCATACTGCATGGATACGAGCCGGGCGAGGATTTCTTGCCGTGCGATGTGGTCGCCCGTACGCAGCGTGAGCACCATCGCATGATAGTCTTCTGGATTGCCGATCCCATAGATGCACGAGACCGTCCCCACAATGATGGTATCGGGGCGCTCGAGCAAGCTTTTGGTGGCCGACAGGCGCATCTGCTCGATGTGCTCGTTGATGGAAGAGTCTTTTTCAATGAACAGGTCGCGCGCCGGTACGTACGCCTCAGGCTGGTAGTAATCGTAATACGAGACGAAATACTCGACCGCATTGCGCGGGAAGAACTCGCGCATCTCGGCGTACAGCTGGGCAGCCAGCGTCTTGTTGGGCGCCAGCACGATGGCCGGACGGCCCATCCGGGCAATGACGTTGGCCATGGTATAAGTCTTGCCCGAACCCGTAACACCCAGCAAAGTCTGCGCCATGAGGCCATCGCGCAGCCCCTGCTCGAGGAGCGCGATGGCCTCGGGCTGGTCGCCTGCCGGAGGATACGGCTGGAACAATTGAAACGGGCTGCCGTCGAACTGCACGAAATCGCCGCTCACATCGGGCTTCAGATCCATCATGGCCTTGCTGGACACCATTGGGGTAAACCCCTTATTATCACATCGTTGGTTTTTTTGACCAAGCATCGATCCAGCACGCATCCCATTTCCTTTCACCCTTGACCGTCCGCACCCCATGTCATCCATTTTTGCCGCCGTCGAACTGGCGCCCCGCGACCCCATCCTTGGCCTGAATGAACAATTCAAAGCGGACACGCGCCCAACCAAAGTCAATCTGGGGGTCGGCGTTTATACCGACGACCACGGGCACATCCCGCTGCTGGAAGCCGTTCGCAGGGCCGAAAAGCAGCTGTACGAGCGGGCCGAACCCCGCAATTACCTGCCGATCGACGGCATCCCAGGCTACAACCAGGGGGCCCAGAAGCTGCTGCTGGGCCAAGACTCGCCCCTGGTGTCCGAGCATCGCTCGCTGACCGTACAGACCCTGGGCGGCACCGGCGCACTCAAGGTCGGGGCCGATTTCCTCAAGCAGATCCTGCCGGGCGCCCAGGTGGCCATCAGCAGGCCCAGCTGGGCCAACCACGAGGCTCTGTTCACGGCCGCTGGCTTTCCAGTCATCCAGTATGCCTACTACGACGCGGCCACCCACGGGCTCGATTTCAATGGCATGCTGACCTCGCTGCGCCAGCTGGCACCGGGCACCATCGTGGTCCTGCACGCGTGCTGCCACAACCCCACGGGGGTCGATCCCACCATCGAGCAGTGGGGCCAGATCGCCGATCTTCTGCAAGAAAAGCAGCTCGTGCCGTTCCTGGACATCGCTTACCAGGGTTTCGGTGCAGGCCTCGAAGAAGACGCCGCCGTCGTGCGTCTGTTTGCGGGCCGTGGGTTCACGTTGTTCATCAGTTCGTCGTTCTCCAAATCCTTTTCGCTCTATGGCGAGCGGGTGGGTGCGCTGACGCTGGTCACCGCCGGGGATGACGAAAGCACGCGCGTGCTCAGTCAGCTCAAGCGCGTGATCCGCACCAACTATTCGAACCCCCCCACCCATGGGGGCGCTCTGGTCGCCACGGTGCTGAACTCGCCCGAGCTCTATGCCCTTTGGGCCGACGAGCTCGCCGCCATGCGCGAACGCATCCGCCAGATGCGCCAACAGTTCGTTGAAAAGCTGCAGGCCTGTGGCGTACAGCAAGATTTCAGCTTCGTCAGGCAGCAACGCGGCATGTTCTCGTTTTCGGGCCTGACCACCGAGCAGGTCAGGCGCCTGCGCGACGAATTCGGCATTTATGCCGTCGACAGCGGCCGCATTTGTGTCGCGGCCCTGAACACCGGCAATATCGACTACGTGGCCCAATCCATCGCCACCGTGCTGAAAAACTGACTGTCGGGCTTGCGAGCCGGCCCCCGATGGGCCACAATCACACTGTTCTTATATACAGCATTGTGTCATGGCCCACAAACTGACCGACCGGCAACACCAGATCCTGCAACTGATCCGGCAGGCCATCCTGCAGGCGGGCCGCCCGCCCACCCGGGCCGAAATCGCCCAGGCGCTGGGGTTCCGCTCGGCCAATGCCGCCGAAGACCACCTGCGCGCCCTGGAGCGCAAGGGGTATATCCAGCTGTCGGCCAATACGTCGCGCGGCATTCGTCTCACGCCCCTGGCACTGCCCACCGAAGCCGCCAATGATGCGGCCCCTCATGCGCAACCCGGTACAGCCAATGAGAACGCGCCACCCGCCATCCAGGTGCCGCTGGTGGGCCGCGTCGCGGCCGGCGCGCCCATCCTCGCCACGGAACACATCGAAACCGAGATCTCCGTGGCCCCTCATCTGTTCGCCCGCACGCCCGATTACCTGCTGCGGGTTCGCGGCAGCAGCATGCGCGATGCCGGCATCCTCGATGGCGACCTGCTGGCCGTCCAACGCACACCCGAAGCACGTCACGGCCAGATCGTGGTGGCCCGCCTCTCCAACGAAGTCACCGTCAAACGGCTCAGCCACCAAGGCGGGCACATTTCCCTGTTGCCCGAAAACCCCGATTTCTCGCCGATACCGGTCGGCCCAGGCGATGATTTCTCGATCGAAGGCATCGCCGTCGGCCTGATCCGCACGACGGCACTGGGCTAGCCTGGGCCCGCGGCACGTACCGCGGGCCTGGCGGCTCGAATATCAACGGGTCGGGCGTGTCCGGGGGCGGCCGCAATCGGCGGGCAGTGCAACGGCCGGTTGCGCCGCCCGCCTGGGCCGATACCGCGCTCAGTGCTTGAGCACCCCGCCCCGGCCCGATTCAGCCGGCTGGCCGGCGGCGGCGACGGCTTCGGCCGCCAGGCGCGCAACCTCTTCATCTGACAGCGCCTTGGGCATGTGCTGCAGGGCGACCTCGAGCACGCGATCGATCCAGCGCACCGGGATGATCTCCAGGTGATTCTTGACGTTGTCGGGAATCTCGACCAGGTCTTTCACGTTTTCTTCGGGAATCATCACGGTCTTGATGCCGCCCCGATGCGCCGCCAGAAGCTTTTCCTTCAGGCCGCCGATCTCGAGCACCTCGCCGCGCAACGTGATTTCGCCCGTCATGGCGACATCCGAACGCACCGGGATCCCCGTGAGCGCCGACACCATGGCCGTCGTGATCGCGATACCGGCCGAGGGACCATCCTTCGGCGTGGCGCCTTCCGGAAAGTGCACGTGCAGATCGCGCTTCTCGAAGGCCTGGTCGGCAATACCCCACTTGCGCGCCCGTGCGCGAACCACGGTACGGGCCGCTTCGACCGACTCTTTCATGACATCGCCCAGCGACCCGGTACGCAGCACCACGCCCTTGCCCGGCATGTCGGCCACCTCGATCGTGAGCAGATCGCCCCCGACTTCGGTCCAGGCCAGCCCGGTGGCCTGCCCGATCTTGTCTTCGGTTTCGGCATGGCCGAAATTGAAGCGACGCACCCCGAGAAATTCATTGAGGTTATCGGAATCCACCATGACCCTCTGATCGGGCCGGATGCGCGTGCGCGCGCCCCTGCGCTTGCCCGCGGACGGATCGGCCGCCAGCAGGCGCTTGACCGTCTTGCGACAGATCTTGGAGATCTCGCGCTCGAGCGCCCGCACCCCCGCTTCGCGCGTGTAATAACGCACGATGTCGCGGATGGCCGCCTCGCTGATCGTGAGTTCGCCTTCCTGGACGCCGTTGTTCTTCATGAGCTTGGGCAGCAGGTGATCGAACGCAATGTGCACTTTCTCGTCTTCGGTGTAGCCCGACAAGCGGATCACCTCCATCCGGTCGAGCAAGGCGGGCGGTATGTTGAGCGTATTGCTGGTGGCTACGAACATCACGTCGGACAGATCGAAGTCGACCTCGATATAGTGGTCCTGGAAAGTGTGGTTCTGCTCCGGATCCAGCACCTCGAGCAGGGCCGATGACGGGTCGCCCCGGAAATCCGCCCCCATCTTGTCGATTTCATCGAGCAGGAACAACGGGTTGCGTACACCAACCTTGGCCATGTTCTGCAGGATCTTGCCTGGCATGGAGCCAATGTAGGTGCGCCGGTGACCACGGATTTCGGCCTCGTCGCGCACACCGCCCAGCGCCATGCGCACGAACTTGCGGTTGGTGGCCCGCGCCACGGACTGCCCGAGCGAGGTCTTGCCCACGCCCGGGGGCCCGACCAGGCACAGGATCGGTGCCTTGAGCTTGTCGACCCGCTGCTGAACGGCCAGGTATTCGATGATGCGCTCCTTGACCTTTTCGAGGCCATAGTGATCGGCATCCAGCACCTGTTCGGCGTTCTGCAACGAATTGTTGACGCGGCTCTTTTTCTTCCAGGGAAGATTCAGCAGCGTATCGATATAGTTGCGCACCACAGTGGCCTCGGCCGACATGGGCGACATGAGCTTGAGCTTCTTGAGCTCGGCATCGGCCTTTTTGCGTGCCTCTTTGGGCAGGCCCGCAGCCGCGATGCGCTTTTCGAGCTCTTCGATGTCCGCGCCTTCTTCGCCCTCACCCAGCTCTTTCTGGATGGCCTTGACCTGTTCGTTCAGGTAGTAGTCGCGCTGGCTTTTCTCCATCTGCTTCTTGACGCGGCCGCGAATGCGCTTCTCGACCTGCAGGATGTCGATCTCGGACTCCATCTGCGACAGCAGCGCCTCGAGGCGGGCGGTCACGGACATGGTTTCCAGCAACGCCTGCTTCTGCTCGATCTTGAGCGGTAGATGCACCGTGATGGTATCGGCCATGCGCCCGACGTCCTCGATCTCGCGCAGAGATACCAGGATTTCCTGCGGCACTTTCTTGTTGAGCTTCACGAACTGCTCGAACTGGGCCATGGCCGCGCGGCGCAGGGCCTCGGCCTCGGCGTGGTCGAAAGGTTCTTCGTCGAGCCCGACCACACGCCCCATGAAATGGGTTTCGGCATCCTGGACGCTATCCAGACGGCAGCGCTGTTCGCCCTCGACCAGCACCTTGACGGTGCCGTCGGGCAGTTTCAGCATCTGCAGAATGGTCGCGGCGCAACCGATCTGGTAGAGATCTTCAGGGACCGGATCGTCCTTGCCGGCCGACTTTTGCGCCACCAGCACAATGGGACTGCTGGACTCCATGGCCAGCTCGAGGGCCTTGATCGAACGAGGCCGCCCGACAAACAGCGGGATCACCATATTGGGAAAGACCACCACGTCGCGCAAGGGCAGCAGGGGCAGATCGATGGGATCCAGGCTGGAAATCTGACTGGCAGACATGCTTGTTTCCTTGAAGGATTGAATCAAAACCCGAAGGAGGTAGAGACCCCCTTGGGGGCATCATGCGATTGCATCATGCTTGAATGAGCATATGGTGTCACAGCCCCCGGACTTCAAGGCCTTCTGGACCCCGGCCCACGATCCATGGCCGGGGACTCCCGCCTGGGCGCCGTCAGGCGGCTGCGGTGCGCAGATTCTTGTCTTCTGTATGGCGCTCGGGCCTGGGCCCCTTGATGAGCCGGGGGATGATGTCGTCGGTCTCGGCATCGAGCACGACGCGATTGACGTCGTTCAGCGAGGGCAGGTCATACATGGTGCCGAGCAGCGATTGCTCGAGTATCGAACGCAGGCCCCGTGCGCCGGTACGCCGTTTGATGGCACGCTGGGCGATGGCCTGGAGCGCTCCCGGAGTCACGTCGAGTTCTACGCCCTCCATTTCGAAGAGCTTCTGGTACTGTTTGACCACCGCATTGCGGGGTTCGGTCAGGATACGGACCAGCGTGACTTCGTCGAGTTCATCGAGCGTGGCCAACACCGGCAGGCGACCGACGAGTTCGGGGATGAGACCGAACTTGATCAGGTCTTCGGGCTCGACCTCGGCGAAGAGTTCGCCCACGCCGCGTTCCGAGCGCGCGCGCACCGTCGCCGAGAAACCGATGCCCGAACGCTCTGTGCGATCGCGTATCACCTTGTCCAGACCCGCAAACGCCCCGCCGACGATGAACAAGATGTTGGTGGTATCGACCTGCACGAAATCCTGGTTCGGGTGCTTGCGCCCGCCCTGCGGGGGAACGGACGCCACCGTGCCCTCGATGAGCTTGAGCAGGGCCTGCTGAACGCCTTCGCCGGATACGTCGCGCGTGATGGACGGGTTGTCTGACTTGCGTGCGATCTTGTCGATTTCGTCGATGTAGACGATGGCCTGCTGCGCCCGGTCGACCTCGTAGTTGCAATTCTGCAATAGCTTCTGGATGATGTTTTCGACGTCTTCACCCACGTAGCCGGCTTCGGTCAGCGTGGTGGCATCGGCCATCACGAAAGGCACATCGAGCATACGCGCCAGCGTCTGGGCGAGCAGCGTCTTGCCCGAGCCCGTGGGCCCGATCAGCAGGATGTTGCTTTTGGACAGTTCGACGTCCCCTTGGCTGGCCTCTTGGTAGCGTATGCGCTTGTAGTGGTTATAGACCGCGACGGCCAGGTTGCGCTTGGGGGCATCCTGGCCAATGACATAGCCGTCCAGGAACGACTTGATTTCATGCGGCGTGGGGAGTTCTTCGCGTACCGCGGCCCGCGCCGCGTCTTGGGATTCTTCGCGAATGATGTCGTTGCAGAGGTCTATGCATTCATCACAAATATAGACCGAAGGCCCCGCAATCAGTTTCTTGACTTCGTGCTGGGTTTTGTTGCAGAAGGAGCAGTGCAGGGGTTTTTCCTGACTGGAACCTTTTTTATCGGTCATGGCAATCCACTACTACTTTTTGGCTTCGTCGGCACGCGAAACCAGAACCTTGTCGATGAGGCCGTAGGCCTGGGCCTCTTGGGCCGACATGAAATTATCGCGCTCAGTGTCTTCGGCGATGCGGTCGATCCCCTGCCCCGTGCGCTCTGCCAGTATGCCATTGAGGCGCTCGCGCAGATGGAGAATTTCTTTGGCCTGGATCTGGATGTCGGATGCCTGGCCCTGGGCACCGCCCGAAGGCTGATGGATCATGATACGCGAATTGGGCAAGGCGTAGCGTTTGCCCCGTGCCCCGGCCGCCAGCAGAAAGGCCCCCATGCTGGCGGCAATGCCCGTGCACAGCGTGGAGACTTCGGGTTTGACGAACTGCATGGTGTCGTAGATGGCCATCCCCGCATACACCGACCCACCGGGGGAATTGATGTACAGCGAGATGTCCTTGTCGGGGTTTTCGGACTCGAGAAACAGCAGCTGAGCGACGATCAGGTTGGCGGAGTGGTCGTTGACCGGCCCCACGAAAAAAATCACGCGTTCACGCAACAGGCGGGAATAGATGTCGTATGAACGCTCGCCACGGCCCGACTGTTCGATGACAATGGGCACATAGCCCAGGCCCGTGGGCGCCACGGTTTCCCCCCCATGCAGGGCGGCATAAAAATCAGTGAAACGTGATGTCATGGTTGACCTGCCATTACCGGGTACCCATCAGGGTATCAAAATCCACGGCCTCATCGGTGACCTTGGCGACGCCCAGCACATGATCGACCACATTGTCTTCGAGGACGAAGGATTCGATTTCTGCCCGGCGCTGCTTGTCGGACAGGTAATACGCAACCACCTGGGCCGGTTGCTCGTAGCTTTGGGCGAATTCCTCGATGCGGGCGCGCACCTGCTCGGGCCGGGCCTTGAGTTCGGCCTGGCGGATGAGCTCACCCACCAGCAGCCCCAGACGCACCCGGCGCTCGGCTTCGGGGCGCAACTGGTCTTCGGGCAGATCGATGGTGTCGGCATTGGGCAGGCCGCGCTGGGTGAGTTCTTCGCGCATGGCCTTGATGCGTTCCTGGAGCTCGCTGTCGACCAGCGCTTTGGGGAGATCGAAGGCGCAGGCGGCCGCCAGCGCATCCATGACGCTGGCCTTGGTGCGATTGCGGGCACGGGCACGGGCCTCGCGCTCGACATTGCCGCGGATTTCGAGCATCAGGGCCTCGACGTCGCCCTCGGCCTGCCCCAGGGCCCGCGCAAAATCGGCATCGAGTTCGGGCAGCTCGGGTTCGGCGACTTCTTTGACTTTGATGGTGAATTCGGCCTCTTTGCCTGCGACGTCGGGGCTGCCGTAGTCGTCGGGGAACTTGAGCGGGAAGGTCTTTTCGTCGCCCGCCTGCATGCCCTGGACGGCCAATTCGAATTCGGGCAGCATGCGCCCCTGCCCCAGCACGAAGGGAAAGTCTTCGGCGGTGCCGCCTTCGAAGGCCACACTGTCGATCGTGCCGGCGAAATCGAGGGTGACCCGATCGCCGTCCTGGGCGACCCGGCCTTCGACCGGCCTGAATACCGTGCGCTGCTGACGCAGGATGGCGACTGTCTTGTCGACTTCGGCATCGCCGATTTCCACTGTGCTGCGCACGACTTCAAGCGCGCCCAAATCGGGGATCGCAACCTCGGGATAGACTTCGAAGGTGGCTGAAAACGCCATCACGCCGTCTTCGACCCCTTCGACCTTGGGCTCGAGCACGGGGGCGCCCGCAAGGCGTAGATCGGCCTCTTCGATGACCTTGTCGAGCGACTTGCCGATCTGGGTGTTGATGACCTCGTAGCGCACGGACGGCCCATGGCTGCGTTCGATGATGGACAGCGGCGCCTTGCCTGGACGAAAGCCCTGCACCTTGGCCGTACGCGCAATGCGCTTGAGCTGGGCCTGAACTTCTTTTTCGACGTCGGCGACCAAGACGGTCAGATCCACTCGGCGCTCAAGGCCGGACAATTTTTCAACCACGGGCTGCATCAGGTACCTATCGAGAGTGAGACAGTGAACAAACGAGTCATTTTAGCGGAAAGTCACGGCCGGCACAGGGCGCGGCCGCCGACGCGCCCTGTAGGCCGGATGTTCACACGCTATAATTCCATGCCCGATTGCGAACGTGGCGGAATTGGTAGACGCACCAGGTTTAGGTCCTGGCGCCGCAAGGCGTGAGAGTTCAAGTCTCTCCGTTCGCACCACAGCGGGCAAAGGCCAGCGCCCTAGTGGCTAACCAGGCTGCAGGTACTTTCGTCCAGCCCACCGAACGCCACTTCACCGTCCACTGTCGCCAGGCGCTCCATGTAATCCCAGGGCTTTTTGGATTCTTCCGGCGTCTTGACGCGGAAGAGATAGAAGTCGTGCACCATGGTGCCGTCTTCGCGGATGTGCCCCTTGGAATACATGTCGTCGATCTGCATGGTGCGCAATTGCGCCATGACCTTGTCGGGATCATCGGAGCCCGCCGCTTCCACCGCCTTCAGGTAGGTGAGCGTGGCAGAGTAATCGGCCGCATGGTTGCCGTTGGGCATCTTGCCAACCACGTCGTAGTATCGCTGGGCAAAAGCACGGGTCTGGTCGTTGGTATCCCAGTACCAGGGCTCGGCCAGCAACAGGCCCTGCGCGTTGGCCAGCCCCATGGCGTGTACGTTGGTCACGTACATCAGCAGGGCCGCGACCTTCATCTGGTCGGTCAGGCCAAACTCCTGGCTGGTGTTGATGGCGTTGATCGTGTCGTCTCCCGCGTTGGCCAGGGCCAGAACCTGGGGGTTGGCCGCCTGGGCCTGCAGGACGAAGGACGAGAAATCGCTGGTGCCCAACGGCGCCCTGACACGCCCGGTGACGTGGCCGCCGTTTTTCTCGAGCACGTCGACGGCTTCTTTTTCGAGATCATGGCCAAAGGTATAGTCGGCCGTAAGGAAATACCAGTCTTTGCCGCCTTCTTTCAATATGGCGGACACGATGGTCCGGGCGACCGAGCGCGTATTGTAATGATATTGGACGGTATAGGGCGTGCACTTGTCATTGGTGAATGCGGTCGACCCCCCGCCCACGTTCATGAAAACGAATTTTTTGTCGTTCAGAAGGCCATTGACCGCCAGCAGTACGGCAGAATTGTCGCCCCCGACGATCATGTCGAGCTTTTCTTCATCCAGCCACTGGCGCGCGATCGATGCGCCGATGTCGGCTTTGGCCTGGTGGTCTGCCACGTAAAGCTGGATGGGCTTGCCCGCCACCGTACCGTTGAAATCTTCGATCGCCAGCTGGATGGCCGTTTTACCCCCAATGCCCGTGTTGTCCGAGTACGGGCCAGAGAGGTCGGCCAAGTATCCAATACGCACTTCGTCCTGTGAAATGTCCGCCCAGCTTGTGCCTGCCATGGCCAAGGCCAGGATGCCGATACCCCATTTCAATGTCGATGCTGCTGCCATGATGATCTCCTGAAGATCTGGTAAATGGATGACAGATCATTAGAGCAAATGGCTGGGGCTTGATCAAGAATAAGACGTTGGCCCCCGCAGCGCAAATTCGAGCACCTCGGGCATATAACGCTCGAAATCGGAGATCCCGTGATCACTGCCATCGATGATGCGCTGGCCGCACCCCGCATATCGCAGCTGCATCTCGCGCCAATCCAGCACTTCGTCTCCCGTGGCGGCCAATAGAAAATATCGCTCCGGCCGCGACAGGATGGGGATGTCCGCTTCGGCCCGGGCCAGTTCGGTGACGTGCGTGGGCAGGAATTCGAATGGCTGATCGCCATGGAACGTACGATGCAGCCCCACCTGGGTGGCCAGGTCGCGTGCGGCATGGACCACGGGGTTGAGCAGAATGGCGCGGCAGCCGGTCTGTTCAGCCAGCCAAGTGGCATAAAAACCGCCCAATGACGAGCCGATGACCACGACGTCGCGGGCGGGTATGGCCGCGGCCTGCCCCGTCGCCAGATCCAGCGCCAGGCGCATGGCCTCTGCGGGGCTGGCTGGCAGCTGGGGACAATGCCACCGATGCGCCAAGCCGCGGCGCATGAACTGCGCCCCGAGCAGGCGGGCCTTGAAGGAATCCGGCGAGGACCGAAAGCCGTGCAGATACAGGATCATGGGCGGAGTGCCTTTGCAGGCGGATTCGACCCCGCCATTTCCTCGACCCGGGACGCGTCGGTGGACATCATGAACGATCTCAGGCCAATTCACGCAGCATCTGGCGTGCAATCACCAGTTGCTGGATCTGGGTTGTGCCTTCGTAGATACGGAACAAGCGCGCATCCCGGTAGAAACGCTCGATCCCGTATTCACTCATGTAGCCGGCGCCCCCAAAAATCTGTACGGCCCGATCCGCCACGCGGCCACACATTTCTGATGCAAACAATTTTGCGCAAGACGCCTCGGTGGTTACCGGCAACCCGTCGTCGCGCCGGCACGCCGCATCGATGACCATGCTGCGCGCCGCATAGATCTCGGCCTTGCTGTCGGCCAGCATCGCCTGGATGAGCTGGAACTCGCCAATCGCCCGGCCAAACTGCCGCCGCTGGGCCGCATAGCGCAAGGCCTCGTCCAGCATGCGCTCGGCGACGGCCACACAGATTGCGGCAATGTGGATCCTGCCCTTGTCCAGCACTTTCATGGCCGTTTTGAAGCCACGGCCCTCGACCCCGCCGATCAGATTCGCGGCTGGCACCCGGCAATTCTCGAAGATGACGTCACAAGTATGCGCCCCTTGCTGGCCCATTTTCCGGTCGCGCTTGCCCAGACTGATGCCCGGGCTGTCGGCGTCCACGATGAATGCGGAGATCCCGTCCGCGCCTGCCCGGGACGGGTCCGTTCGGGCCATCAAAGTGAATACACCGGCGTGCGGCGCATTGGTGATGAAACGCTTGGTGCCGTTGACGACGTAGGCGCCGCCGTCCCGGATGGCGGTGGTTTTCAGCGACGCGGCATCCGAGCCGGCCTCCGGCTCAGTCAAGGCAAACGAGGCGATCAGCCGGCCCGTGGCCATGCGTGGCAGATAGCGCTGTTTTTGCTCTTCGGTGCCATCCAGAAGAATGCCCTGCGAGCCGATGCCGACAGTGGTTCCGATCAATGACCGGAATGCCGGCGATGCGCGCCCCAGTTCCAGCATGGCCCGGACCTCTTCCTCCATGGTCAGTTCGAGCCCCCCGTACGCCTCGGGAATGGTAAGCCCGAACAGGCCGATGTCCTGCATTTCAGCCACGATATCAGCGGGGATTTCATCCGTTCGGGCGATCAGGTCCTCGTTTGGAATCAAGCGCTCGCGCACGAAGCGCGCAATGTTGCTTAAAAGAATGTTCAGTGTTTCCTGCTCCCGGATCATGACGACACGGCCTCCCTGATGGACGGAATGCCTGGAATCCTGCGATGCAGCGTCCGACAGGTCAAGTCGGCCCCCTAGATAGTTCCGTACATTGAAAATGAAATTCGATATTCCAATGAAGAAATTCACGACGAAACAGTGTCTTATAACCAAAGCGCTTATTTCCATAGTACGGAACATACTGACAATGCCCGTTGACGCGCCCGTGCTCCGTCGCAAATCATTCCCCTGTGTGCGCTGGCATTCGACACCACGCCAATGGGGTGGACGCATGCCACAGCCGTACCGCCCGCCTGCAACGATATCGACACGAGGAGCGCCATGGATCTAGGACTGACAGGAAAAACCGCGATCGTCACCGGTTCGGCCAGAGGCTTGGGCGCCGCGACCGCGCGGCGTCTGGCAATCGAGGGCGCTCACGTGATCATCACCGACATCAGCGCCGAATCCGCGCACCGGCTGACCCGCGCGCTCACGGCCGAAGGCCTCAGCGCCCACTGCATCGTCGCCGACGTCACCCGCAACGACGACGTCACCCGGCTGGTCGACGAAACCCTGAGCGTGTTCGGCGGCGTGCATGTGCTGGTCAACAACGCAGGCTTTCCGCGCGATGCGTACTTGGTGGACATGACCGACCAAGACTGGGACGCGGTGATAGACGTGATGCTCAAGGGCGCTTTTCTGACCACGCGGGCAGTCATGCCGCAGATGATCAAACAGCGCTGGGGGCGCGTCATCAACATCAGCTCGCGGGCCCATTTCGGCAACCCGACCCAAGTCAACTACGCGACGGCCAAAGCAGGCCTGATCGGCATGGCGAAGGCCATTGCCATCGAAGAAGGGCGCTACGGCATCACCGCGAACTGCATTGCCCCCGGCTTCATGGACACCGAAATGATTCAGGCTCTGCCCACCTACGAGGTCATCAAGGAGCGTGCCCTCCGTTCCCAGCCGGTCAAGCGCCCCGGCGCACCCGACGACGTAGCCGATGCGGTTGCCTTCCTGGCCAGCGAACGCGCATCATTCATCAGCGGCGAAGTCCTGCACGTCACCGGAGGGCGTTATGGCTGAACTGAGGAGAGCCGCCATCGTCTGTCCGCTACGGACCCCCGTGGGTAAATTCGGTGGCCAACTCAAAAATGTTCCTGTCGAAGAACTGGGCGCCATCGTAGCGCGCGCCATCATTCAGCGTACGGGCCTGGATCCCGCGCGCCTAGACGACGTGGTGTTTGCGCAAAGCTACGCGAATAGCGAAACCCCGTGCACAGGGCGCTGGGTCGCACTGCAGGCCGGCTTTCCGATCGAAGTGCCGGGCATGCAGCTGGATCGTCGCTGTGGCGGCGGCCTGCAGGCAGTCGCGACAGCGGCGATGATGGTTCAGACAGGGGTCGCCGACGTCGTCATGGCCGGTGGGGTGGAAAGCATGAGCAACATCGAGTACTACACCACAGACATGCGTTGGGGCCGGCGGGCCGGCTCGGCCATTTTGCACGACCGCCTCGCTCGCGGCCGCGAGCGATCGCAGCCAGAGGCCCGGTTCGGCCACATCAGCGGCATGATCGAAACCGCCGAAAATCTGGCCCGCGACTACCACATTACACGTGAACAGTCCGATGCCTTTGCCGTACGCAGCCATCAGCGGGCGGCCGACGCATGGGCGAGCGGGCGTTTCGCCGACGAAATCGTGCCGGTGTCCGTACCACAACGCAAGGGCGACCCCGTGACGTTCGACCGCGATGAAGGCGTGCGCAGCGACTCCACGCCAGAGCGTTTGGCCGGATTCCGCCCGATCCAGCCCGACGGCGTCGTTACCGCGGCCAATGCATGCCAGCAAAATGACGCAGCGGCGGCGTGCCTGGTCGTCGCAGAAGACAAGCTGCAGGCGCTCGGGCTGCAGCCGGCCGCCTGGCTGCTGGGCTGGGCTGCGGCGGGCTGCGAACCGTCGCGGATGGGCATCGGCCCCGTTCCTGCCGTCGCCAAAGTATTGGCGCGCACTGGTCTCACCCTGAAGCAGATGGACCTCATCGAGCTGAACGAGGCTTTTGCCTGCCAGGTCCTGGCCTGCATCCAGGGTTGGGGCAGCCACCTCGACGAACTCGACGAACGCCTCAACGTCAATGGCTCGGGGATTTCCCTGGGTCATCCGGTGGGGGCGACCGGCGTACGCATCCTGACCACGCTGCTGCATGAACTGGGCCGCCGCAAGGGGCGCTACGGGTTGGAAACCATGTGCATCGGCGGAGGTCAAGGCATCGCAGCCATTTTTGAGCGCGCCTGATTCGATTCACGCACGCTTTTACTTTAGCCCGGCAACCAAGGGCATCTCGAGGAGACATCATGAAATCAGCAAACCGCGCAACAGGCTACGTCCTGACCGCACTATCCGCCCTGGCCATCGGCGCCGCGGGCACGTCACCGGCAATGGCGCAGGACACCATCAAGCTCGGCATGTCCATGCCGCTTTCAGGCGCCGCAGCCGTCTGGGGAATCGGCTCCGAATGGCTGTGCAACCAGGCCGCCGCCGAAATCGCCGAAACCGGCGGCGTCAAAGTCAAGGACAAGACCTATCAATTCGAATGCGTCACCTATGACAACAAATACAATGCCGCCGACGGTGCGAAAGTCGCCCAGGCGCTGATCAACAAGGACGACATCAAATTCGTGGCCGGCAGCCTGGGCACGGCGCCGGTGCGGGCCCTGCAATCGCTCACGGAACGCAAGGGCGTACTGCTGCTTACCGTCGCTTGGGGAAAGAGCATCAAGGGTCCGGATTATCCCCTGACGTTCACCGGCATGAACACCATCATCGAAATCGCCGGGCCAGTCACCGAATACGTCTCCAAGCAGCATGACATCAAGACCGTGGCCCTGCTCAATCCCAACGACGCCACCGGCAAAGAATCCGAAGAATTCGTGCGACAGGCCTGGGAAGCCGTCGGCGCCAAAGTGGTCACCAGTGACTTCTACGAGCGGGGCAACAGCGAATTTCAGCCAGTCGCAGCCAAACTGA
>NZ_JBAYTI010000042.1:0-25212 GCF_041675725.1 Castellaniella sp.
GGTCTATTGCGACGTCCGCCTGCAGCAATACGACGTGGTCATGCCGGCGGCGGGGTCGCTGAACAGCGCGGTGCGCATCCAGCCCGCCCACTTGGCGGCGCTCGTCGGCGCGCGCTGGGTCGATGTGTGCCAGGGCGGTTGATTCGGCCTGCCGTTTCCAGCCAGCCGCCTTCGGCGTGCGCGGGCGGTGGGGCTGTTGGCCGCGCCATCTGCCGTGTCAGGCAGCGGGCCGGATCGGCCGGGTCACGTCCACCCAAAGGTGCCCGATGATATCGCGGCTGGTCGTACTCACCTTGCCGTCGATCGCGCTGTGATGCAGCGTATCGCGCAGGGCCTGGCGACGCACGTCGGTATATTCGGCACCGCGCCATAGCCAGCTGGCGTAGCGTTCGAGCACGTGGTCGGGGTCATGGTGATGGGTCCGCACCCGTTCTTCGAATTGCAGCTGGGGGCAATAGCCCCACAGGTACAACAGGTTGAAGATGGCGTAGAGATCGTCGGCCAGCTTGACGCCGCCGGGGCCCTGCGCCAGCCCAAAGCCTGTCAGCAAGGTCTGCAGCAGGCTGTCTTCGCGATGCGTATACAGCGTAATGCAGACGGCTTGCCGGCTGGCCTGCAACACTTTTTCGAGCATGGCCACGCTGGAAATGGCCGGGCTCATGTGCAGAAACACCAGATCGAAGGCGCCCTGCCAGCCCTGTGCCTGCAGATCCAGTGTCTCCCAGGCCGACTGCACCAGGTTTTCGGGGCCGTAGGCCAGGCCGCTGGCCTGCAGGGTGCGGTGGGTATGCGCCAGCATGCCGGCCGAGATCTCCACGCCACTGATCCGGGCGCCTTGACGCAGAAACTCGAGCAGGTGGCGTCCGCCGCCAAAGCTGATGTCCAGTACGGATTTGCCGCGCATGTCCATGTTCTGGCGCACCAGGCGCATGGCGACGTCGTCCGGTGCGACGGTAAACGTGCTGACTTCATCGGCGCGCCGGTCCCAGAGCTGTTCTTTTTGTTCGAGATCGGGCTGTCGAGCATCCAGGATCTGGCGGAAAAACGGTTCGAGATTCATCGGGGCCTCGGGGAGGGGTCGGTGGGCCGGGCTGCCGAAAGGCGCGCGCCCGGTATCATGATGTCATGATGCCATGCCGGTGCAAATGAAGGGGTTCGATGGCGCCATCGGACCAGAACCGGGCACAATCGCGACCATCGGCTTTTGCCTGGTACAGGGCCTGGTCGGCCGCCTGCAGGAGCGCGTCCAGGCGGTAGCCCGCATCGCTGGCCAGGGCGATCCCTACGCTGGCCGACACGGAAACAGGCTGGTGCTGGCTGCGGTCTGCCCATTGTGCGCGGATGCGCTCGAGCCGGGCGTGAACGGCATGGCGGTCTGCGCCCGGTATCAGGACCACGAACTCTTCTCCGCCCACCCGGGCACAGAGTTCCTTGTCGGGGTCGGTGCAGTCGAACAGCGAGGATGCGAAATCCTGCAGGACATGGTCGCCCGTACGATGCCCATGCAGATCGTTGACCTGTTTGAACCAGTCCAGATCGAACATGAGCAGGGCCGCATCCTGGCGCGTGTGTGCCAGCGTGTCGAGCAGCGGTTCGGCGCGCTCGAACAGCGCTCGCCGGTTGAGCAGCCCCGTGAGGCCATCGTGCTGCGACGCGTGTCGATACCGGGCCTCTTCGCGGCCGCGGACGAGGATCAGGGATGAAAACGCGACCCCGATGGCCATGAGCATCAGGATGAACAGGGTGATGGAGCTATCCGAGCGCAGCACCCAGAACTGGGATTTCATGTGCCAATGAATGGCACGGTAGGTACAGGCCACGATGTAGGCCGTCAGAATCACCAGGAAGGGAATGACCGTCTGCATGCTGCGGCGCCAACCCGGCAGGATTTCGGCGATGGCAGCCGCAAAATAGGCACCGCACAGGATGGAGAACGTCAGTACCCTGAGCGATGGCGCTTCCAGGAAGCCCGGCACGAGGCACAGCAGCGTCCACGCCACCCCGCCGGCGGCGAACAGCCACCAGTGGGTGGGCCGGCCCGAAAAGCGCCGCAGGGCCGTCCATATGCTGGCATGCGCGCTGACCAGCAGGACGTTGCCGAGCCAGATCACCTGGAACACCAGGTTGGCATGACCGGACAGTGCGCTGCAGGTGATGCCCAGGCCCGCCAGCGCGAGCCCCGCGGAGACCCACAGCAGGCAGGGGTCACGCCTGACCTGCAGGCTGGCCAGCAGCATCAGGCTGGCCAGGAGGAACAGGACGAAGATGGATACGACCAATAAGGTCCGTATGTCGAGCTGATCCATCGCGTGGTCTGTAGGCCCTTGAAGAAATCATGTCCGTCGAATGTTCGGCCGATCACGCGGCCTATGGGCGCTGATCCGGGCGTTCTTACAGCATAGCAATAATCGGGGTGGATGCCGTACCTTGATTTTAAAGGACGCAGGCGCTTCGTCGGCCTTGGCAAGATGTTTCAGGCCTGCATGCGCCGCTTGATGTGGCCGGCCGCGCGCAGGCTCAGGGCAGCGATCGTCAGTGTCGGGTTGGCGGTACCGCCGGTGGGAAAGACGCTGGACCCGAGAACATACAAATTATCATGGTCGTGGCTGCACAGGCGGGCATCCACCACCGACTGCCTGGGGTCGGATCCCATGCGGCAGGTGCCCATGATATGACCTGCACCAAAAAACTCGCCGGCGTGGTGAATCTCGCTGGCTTTCATTTTCTGGAAGATCGCGTGATGGTCTTCCCGCGCGCTGGCCATGCCCTGGCGTGCGTAGTCGTCGACCCGGTAATGGATATGGGGCAGTGGCACCCCGTAGACATCTTTTTTGTCGGGATGCAGGGTGACCCGATTGGCGGCTTGCGGCAGTTGCTCGATCAGGGCCGCCAGGCGCAAGTGGCGCGATGCCTGGTGGGCCAGGGCCTTGTCCAGCGCACTGCCGGCCAGGCCGCGCCCGGCCAGTTCGGCCGCCAGTGTCATGGGCGCACCCGTTGGCCAGTTCCAGCCATCGTTGCCGATTTCTATGCGATAGGCACTGCGCGTGCGGCGGAAATCGCCGTCTCTCAGGTTTTCGATCCCCGAGGTGGAGAGGGGGCCCCGATACGGGTAGACGGGGGCCTCGCTGAGCGCCCACGATAGCTGTGTGGGATGGTCCATCAGGTTTCTGCCCAGCTGGTCCGATCGATTGGCCAGGCCTTGGGGCCAGGCTGCCGTGTGCGAGGCCAGCAGCAGGCGCGGCGTCTCGATGGCATTGCAGGCCAGGATGAAGATTCTTGCCTGGATATGCCATTCGGATTGGTCCCAGCGCTGGAATCGCGCCGAGGCGATCTTCCCCCGGGCATCGGGGATCAATTGCACCACCGTACTTTGGTCCAGCAGGCGCGCGCCCGCCGCCTGCGCTTTTTTCAGATGGACCGTGGCATCGTATTTGGCCTGGACCGGGCAAACCGGGATACAGCTGGAGCTGCCACAACAGGCGGGCCGCTGGTCATGAACCACCGAATTTCTGGCCTGCGGGGTGGCCTGGACCCGAAACGGGGTGTCGGCCAGCGCCCGGGCCAGTTCGAGATCCAGATAGGTTTGCGGGATGGCCGGCAGCAAGAATGGCTGGCTGCGCGGCGAGCCCAGGTCTTCGGACGATGAGCCCGAGACCCCCAGGGCCTGTTCGGCCAGACAGTAATACGGCTCGAGCTCTTCATAGGAAATCGGCCAGTCCACCCCATAGCCGTACCGTGTCCGGGTTTGGAAATCAGACGCCAGCAAGCGCAGGCAGGTGCCCAGCCAGTGCCAGGTGGTGCCGCCCACGACCTTCAGGTAGCTGCTTTTGAACCGATCGGGCCCGGCCTGCTGATACCAGCGGTCGGGTTGATCCGAGACCGGATGCATGGCTTGCGGCTGGGCCGGATAGGCCGCGTCGGGCGCCTTGCCGGCGGCGTCCCAGAAATGCTGCAAGGCTTGCGCCCGGTCCACGGGCTGGCCGGCCTCGAGGATGACGACGTCCAGCCCCGCCTGAGCCAGCGCGTGGGCTGCCAACGCGCCAGCGATACCGGAACCGACGATGACGATGTCTGCTTGCAGGGGCTGGGTCATGGCATTTCCTGGATCGTTGGACAGGATGGCGAGTCGATCAGGATCAGGCATCGGCGGGCCGGGACCAGTATCCCGTCGGCCCGCCGCAGATACCGGGAACGTGCAGAAAGTGCGTGCTGTTCCAGGCCAAGGCGTGCTGGAAGCCCACCACCTGGAGGCCGGAGGCACCCGGCATCAGGCCTGAATACCAGGCGCTGCGCAGTTCGGAGGCCAGCGGCGACGGCGTATCGGGTGCCGCCAGCAAGGTGTGCAAGGCGGCCATTTTCCCTTCTTGAAGACAGATCTGCAAAATGCGCCCGGCCATGTCACGATCCAGCGCGGTGACCGGCTGCCGGCAGAGCTGCGCACACAGGGCGATGAAGTCATCCGGCGTGATGGCCGTGGGAGTCGCCCCGGCGCCACGCGCCAGCACGGGTGACGCGAGTGTGCTCAGCAACAGGGCGCGGCGTCGTGTGTCCATAGGCAGGGCCAGGCAAGGAAATTCAGTGGGGCCCGGAAGGCCAGATGCCGGTCATCACCGCCTGGGCCAGCGACGTAGCCGACAGGTCGGCTGCCGGGCCTTGGGCCGCCACCCGACCGGCCTTGAGGATGACTACGCGATCGGCCACGCGAACGACGTCTTCCATGCTGTGGCTGATCAGCAGCACGGCGACGCCCTGGGCCTTCAGATGATGGATCAAGGCGAGGACTTCGGCGGTTTCGGCCACGCCCAGTGCGGCCGTGGGTTCATCCATGATCACCAGCCGGGCCTCCCAGCGCAGGGCGCGGGCGATGGCGATCGCCTGCCGCTGCCCGCCGGAAAACCCTTCGACTGCGCGATCCACGTCCGTGATCCGCTGGTGCAGGCGCTGCAGGTAATCGCGCGCACCGGCGCGCATGGCGGGCTTGTCGAGTACGTGGCAGCCAGGCAGGATGCGGCGCCGGATTTCGGACCCGATGAAAATGTTCTGCCAGACACTCAGGCGTGGGGCCAGGGCGAGATCCTGGTAGATGGTGGTGACGCCGTGCGCCAGGGCGTCGTGCGGCGAGTTCCAGCTGACCTCGCGCCCATGCAGGCACATGCTGCCGGCGCTGCGGGCATGGGCGCCGGACACGACCTTGATCAGGGTGCTCTTGCCCGCGCCATTCTCGCCGCAAATGGCCAGCACCTGACCCGATTCGATGGACAGATCGACCCCCCTCAGGGCTTCGACGCCGCCATACCGCTTGGCCAGCTGACGCAGTTCGAGGATGGGCGGCATGGTGCGGGGTCGGTCTGGGTGCACGGGGTCAGTTCAGATACTGTGCAACGTTGTTCGCGTCGATCAGTTCGGCATTCATGTACAGGTACGGCCCTTGCTGACCCATGTCGGACAGGGATTTTCCGGCGTGGGTCTGCGCGATCGCCTCGAACGCCGTGGTGCCCATTTTTTCGAATGGGATGGCGACGGTGGCCATCATCAGCGATTGCGGATCCGCGATGCGCCGATAAGTTTCGGGGCCGCCGTCGATGCTGACCAGGACGGGGTGCCCCTTCTTGGCCCCCTCTTGTTGCAGCAGGTCGTCGATGATGTAGGCCTGGCCGTCGAACGAGGCCCAGATCCCGTCGACCTGGCCCTGGTTCTTGAGCAGCAGCGCGCTCATGCCCGCCTTGACGTCATTGCGCCACGAGGAGGCGCGCGCCATGGTGTTGGCGCCCAGTTCCTTCACGGCCGGATTCTCGCTCAGGACGACATCCAGAATCTTGCCCCGGATGCGGGTGCCGGCATTGCCTTCGTAGCGCTCGGTCAGGATGTTGCCCCGGTAGTTCAGGTGGTCCATCAGGTACAGCGCCGCTGTGGCGCCCGCCGCGTATTCATTGACGGCGATGTCGAAGAGAACGAAGGGGCTGGTGCCACTCATGACCGTGACCACCGGGATTGCGGCCTCTTGGGCCGCCTTGAATTGCTCTTCGGCCTGCAGCGGTTTGCCCATCGCTA
Organism: Castellaniella sp.; assembly: GCF_041675725.1. GTDB lineage: Bacteria > Pseudomonadota > Gammaproteobacteria > Burkholderiales > Burkholderiaceae_B > Castellaniella. The sequence continues at coordinate 6,052 of NZ_JBAYTI010000042.1, forward strand.
CGATGATGCCGGCCGGTTTGGATAAAATCGCCGTCTGCAATTGCTGGATATGCGTGGGCATGTCGCCCTTGCTGTTGAGCACCTGTACGTCCCATCCTTGGGCGCGCGCCGCGTCGGCGGCTGCATTGGCCACACGCGCATGCGTCTCGGAGGACATCTGGAAGCCGATGATGGTGACGGTGGGGGCGGCCCAGGCCAGACTGGACACGCCGATACACATCAGCAAGGCGCCGGCAAAGCGCGTCAGAAGAGCAGCCATCTTGATTTTCTCCGGTGATTGCCTCTGATGAATCAGAGGGAAAAGGCGGCCTTCTTGAGTACCGATGCCGACGAGGCCACCGAAAGCACAATGATAAGGCCGAGCAGAATATCCTGTACATAGTACTGGACCCCCAGCAGCACCAGCCCGTTGCCGAGCATGCCGATCATCAGGGCGCCGACGAGCGTGCCGGGGATGTTGGGGCGCCCTGGCTCGAACATGGTCATACCCAGCAAGACGGCTGCAATCGAGGTGAGCATCAGATCACTGGCAGAGTCTGGTGCCGCGGATGCCAGGTTTGCCGTCATGAGCACGGCCGTGATCCCCGCGGCCAGGCCCGACAGGGCCAGGCCGATGATCTTGATGCGCCGCACGTCGACCCCCGCCAGCCGGGTGGCCTCTGCGGCCTCGCCCGTGGCCAGCATGCGGAAGCCCAGCCGGGTCTGCTTCAAGAGGAACCCCGCAGCCAGGCTGGCAAGGATCAGCCAGAAAATGAGCGCGGGCATGCCGAACATGGTGCCGCGCCCGATCCAAAGAAAGCGCGGGTCCCACTGGCCGACGAAAGCGACCCCTTCGGTGATCATGAAAGAGAATCCCGTGGCGACGGACGCCATGGCCAGCGTCGCGATCAGCGAAGGGATCCTGAGCAGCGTCACCAGCAGACCGTTGAGGATCCCGGCCGCCGTGCCCACGGCGAGCCCGGCGAGCACGGCCCATTCGGGCGCCTGGCCGCCCTGGATGAGCCCGCCCACGATGACGGCCGCCAGGCTGCAGACATTGGCGAAGGACAGGTCGAGTTCAGCGACCAGCAGTGCGAGGGCGAACCCCATCCCCAGCAGCGCCATGAAGGTGCTGCGCTGCACGATATTGCTGAGGTTCTGCAGAACGAGAAAGTTCGGGGCGGAAAGCGCAAAGATCAGGAACAGCACGATGCCCGCCAGGCAGGTACCGTAGCGGCCCAGCCAGGCCTGCCAGCCCGGGTCAGCGGGGGCCATGGCAGCGCTCGCCTGGGGCGCGGCCCAGAAAGGGGTGGCCCGTCGTCATGTGTGCAGGGCCTGGTGCAGGAGCTGAGAAAACATGGTGAGCCGCTCTTCGAAATAGCAGACACGGGCGGGGTCGGGCACCACCCGCCGGCTGCGTTGTCTGACTGCGTTTTGTGCGCAGGATAGTGTGGGATGATAACCAAGCGCCACGCTCGCCGCCAAGGCCGCGCCCGTCAACGCCGATTCTGCATTCTCGTCCACCAGGAACGGCATGGCGAACGCATCGGCGCGCGTCTGGCACCAGTCGGGCAGGCGGCTGCCGCCGCCCCCCATGTGAATGACACCGCCCGCGGTGCGCAGCCCGGTTTCATCCAGTGCGGCGCGATGCGCCAACGCCAGGCCCTCTACGACGGCGCGTGCAAAATCGGCCCGCGTGTGATGCCCCCGGACGCCGTGAAAACTGGCGGATAAATCGGCGTCCCACCACGGCATGCGTTCGCCGGACACGTAGGGCAGGCACAAAGGCGGCTCGGATGCGGTCGATTGCCTGGCCGCCGCCAGCGTGGCGGCTGGGTCGTCCGTCTCCAGGAAGCGGCGCGCAAACCAGGCGAGTGTTCCCAGCCCGGTTTGGCAGGGGCCGCCGACGTGCCAGAGCGTGTGCGTCCATTGCAGACAGACCGCGCCCGGCGGATGCCGGGGCTGGGCATAGAAGGCGCCCATGGCTTCGGAGGTCCCCGAGATATCGTAGACGCCGCCTTCGTGGATGGCGCCCATGCCTAGCGTGGCGCACCAGGTGTCGAAGCTGCTGACGGCCACGGGTACGTTCAGCAGGCGCTCCAGCCCCTTGCCCAGCGGTGCCTGCACCCTGCCGAGGATGGTTTCCGCGGCCTGCGGGGCGGGGATCGAGGAAGCGGCCATGCCCAGCCGCTCGAGCACCTGTGCCACCGTGACCGTATCGGACCACAACCGGCCATAGACGACCGTGTCCGTCGCCAACACACCCGTCAGGCGGTAGTTCAGCCAGTCTTTGAGTTCCAGCATGGCCCGGGGCGCGTGCGCGTGATCGTGCCGCCATTGCACCAGCCTGGCCAGTGGGTGGAACGCGCCGAAGCTGCGAGTTTCCGGCACGCCATAGGCGGCTGCCACCTGCGCGGCGCAGGCTTCGCCGTAGGGGTCGTCCCAAAGCACCAGGCGGACATCTTCTTGCCCCTCTGGATCCAGGAACACGTGGCTACGGGTCAACCCCGTGAGTGCAAGCGCCTGCACGGTCGCAGGTGCGTCGGCTTGGTGCAGCAGTGCGGCCATCAGGCCGTTCACGGCCTGCCAGACCCCTTCGGGCGTCTGGCGGGGAACCCGTACGGGCGAATCGACGCTCAGCACCGGCCCCAGGCGCCCATCGGACCGAACCCAGGCGCCTTTCAGCCGCGCGGAGCCCAGATCGATGGCCAGAACGGCAGCGTCTGGATCCGACCGGGGGAGTTCGGACGGTGCGTCGATGCGTAGGGGGGTGAGCATAGTGGTGGATTGAGTGCCGAATCGATTGATATTAGTTTAATCAATCATTTTATTATCTTCGTCAGTCTAGTACAGATGGTTGATGTTTCATGCTTTGCACCATGAGGGCGTGTCCTGGCGTGATTTATTGGCCTATTTGTTTTTATTGGGTGATTCGATACCCTTTTTTTGCACAATAAGTTTGCATATTTTGTCGTTGTCACATAAACAGATTTAAGCATAATAGAAGGCAAGGCCAAAGTGTCTCAATACCAATCGAACTCAGCAAAATCATGAAATTGTCAAACGGCAGCAACGAATCGGTTTCACGGTCAGAATATGCCGGTTCTCGTTGGCAACCCCGGGATGCCTATACGGCGCGTTCGGGTGCCTATAAACTCATGCGTCAACTTGGCCTTAAAAATTATGATGCGCTGTATGATTTTTCATTGCAGCACTCCGACCAGTTTTGGAAAGCCCTGGGTGAATTCTGTGGTGTGGTTTGGTCCAAACCGTACGATAAATTAGTCGATGTATCAGCAGGAATCGAATATCCACGGTGGTTTCCAGGCGGCAAGCTGAACTGGATTGAAACGATATTCAAATGGTCTGAGAATCGCGAACACCGCGACGCCGCGGCCATCATCGCCGTGCACGAGGCGGGTGGTCATACGACGCTCAGCTATGCCCAGCTGCACCAGAAGGTCAGGTCTTTCGCCGCGGGTCTCGCAAGGCTCGGTGTTTCGCGCGGCGACCGTGTCGGTCTGCTCATGGAATCCGGCACCGAGGCCTATGTCAGCTATCTCGCAATCATTTACCTGGGCGGCATCGTCGTGCCGCTGTTTTCCGGCTATGGTGTCGACGCGGTCGTTGCCCGTCTTGCGGCATCGCAGTCTCGTATTCTGATTTCTTCAACGGGTTTTCTGCGCCGCGGAAAATACATCGATCTCGTCGCGCTGGTTCAAGATGCCGCAAGCGAGCTGCCCGCGCTTGATACCATCATATGGAAACCGCAAGCGGCCACGCAAGACATCCCGCAGGGGCTGTCGTTCCAAGAGGTCAGCGAGACGCCGCCCACCACCTTGCCTTGCGCGGTGACAGACCCCAATGATCCCTTCTTGCTGATCTACACCTCGGGAACGACCGGAAAGCCAAAAGGCATCGTACATACACACGGAAGCTTCGTCCTGCGCATTCTCAGTGATGCATCGATGCATCTGGACATCGATTCAAGCTCGGTCTTCTTTTGGCCCGCAGACATGGGGTGGATCGTCGGGTCGATCGCCCCGGTGGCGACATTGATGCTGGGTGCGACCATGGTCACGTATGATGGCGCGCCCGATTTTCCTGGCTGGTCGCGTTATGGGGAAATCATCAGCCAGTATCACGTCACGCATTTCGGCGCTTCACCCACGCTCATTCGGGCACTGGCGTCACACGAAGCCGAATCGCTCAGATACGACACGTCATCGATACAGATTCTGATCACCGCGGGCGAGACCATAGACCCCGAGATTTTTTCCTGGTTTCATGCCAGTTTCGGCAAGGGCGTAGCGCCTGTCCTGAACTATACCGGCGGCACGGAAGTCGGTGGCGCGCTGCTGACCAGTACGGTTCTGCGCCCGATCGATCCGGCATCTTTCAACACCCCCAGCCTGGGCACGCCGGTCGACGTCGTCGACATCCGCAGCGGGGCCTCCGTGACCAACGAGGTCGGGGATCTGGTCGTGCGTGGCATATTCATCGGAATGACACGGTCATTCTGGAATGACGATGAACGCTATATCAATACATATTGGAATCGGTTACCCGGCGTCTGGGTGCATGGCGATCTGGCCCTGCGCGATGCCGAAGGGTTTTTCTACATAAAGGGTCGCGCGGACGATGTGATGAAAGTGGCGGGAAAACGTGTGGGCCCGGCAGAGGTGGAAGACGCTGTCCTTGAAATGAATTCCGTCGCCGACGCTGCCGCCATCGGCGTTGACGATGCCCGTACCGGCCAGCACATTGCCGTCTTTGTCGTACCCAGCCGCACTGAAACGCTGTCGACGGCCGATGCCGATGCATTGACGGACAACGTGAAAGAACAGGTTGGCAGAAAACTCGGTCATCCGTTCCGGCCCAGCGAAGTTTATTTGGTGAACCAGCTGCCCCGAACCCGCAGTTCAAAAATCATGCGCCGGGTCATTCGCAATATTTACAATAATGAGCCATTAGGAGACCTATCGTCCTTGGAAAATCCAGTATCCATAGAGTATCTGCGCGACACTTTGCGGTAGCCTGGTGCCAGCCATGAAACTGCTTCGTCCGGCGGGTTGCGGCAAACAGCGTCGGGTTCTGGCAAATAGGGTAATCCTGCGAGCGTCGACACGGGGTTATGACCATTGTTTATTTGGAGGTTTGTTTAAATGATCTTGATCCGTTGAATTCACATGATGAAACAATAGTTCTTATGTTACCAATACTGCTTCATCGGCAGTATTCATCACAAGGCACAATATCCCGGGCTGTACCACTTTTCCGGATCTGCGTTTCAGCAGCGGAGCGGGTGGCATGTTGCCGCTTGGGATGCTTATTGATCCTATATTATTGGAGACGACATGAAAGCAATGACTCTTTCTATCGCGCTGGCAGCCAGCCTGGGAAGCCAGTTCATGGTCCCTACGGCTTTTGCCGCTGAACCAGTGAAGATTGGCGTTTTAGTCGACATGAACGGGCCTTATTCTGCCTTTGGCGGCCCTGGCGTGGTACTGGCCACGGAAATGGCCGTAGAGGATTTCGGCGGCAAGGTGCTCGATCGGCCGATCGAGGTGCTCACGGCCGATTATCAGAACAAGATCGACGTCACGTCGGCCCGGGCACGCGAGTGGTATGACCGCGACAAGGTGGACATGATCATAGAATCAGCCGATTCTTCGTCGGCACTTCTGCTTCAGAAACTTGGAGAAGAAAAGAAGAAGGTCGTGATATTTGCCGGTTCCGGCACGTCCCGGCTGACGAATGATGATTGTTCGCCGTACGGGGTTCACTACGTATTCGATACCTATTCGCTGGCAAACTCCACGGCCAAGGCGTTGACGCAGGCTGGCAACAAGAGCTGGTATTTCATTACGGTCGACTATGCTTTCGGCCACTCTTTGCAAGACGACGCCACCAAGGCCATCGAAGAGCTTGGGGGCGAGGTATTGGGTAGTTCGAAGCACCCGGCGTCGTCGGCAGACTTCGGCGCGTTCTTGATGCAGGCGCAAGGTTCTGGCGCCAACGTCATTGCATTGGCCAACGCCGGAAAGGATCTGCAGAACACCCTGCGTCAGGCATCCGAGTTCGGTATTTCCCAAAAGCAGATCATCGCGCCGTTTTACATCTTCGAAACGGATATCAAGGGTGTCGGTCTGGATCTCGTGCAGGGCGCGCAATATACGACTGGGTTCTACTGGGATCGCAACGATGAGACCCGGGAATGGTCGAACCGGTTCTACGAAAAGCACAACGCCATGCCGACGATGATACAGGCTGGCGCATATTCCGCGGTGATGCATTATCTTGAGGCCATTCAGGCCGCCGGCACCGTGGATGCCGAGGCGGTGATCGCAAAAATGAAAGAATTGCCGATCAATGACATGTTTGCGCAAGGCGGGTATATTCGGGATGACGGCCGCATGGTCCATGACATGTATTTGATGAAGATCAAGGCGCCCAGCGAGTCCAAAAATGACTGGGATCTGGCGACTGTCGAGGCAGTGGTGAAAGGCGACGACGCCTATCTGCCATTGGCTGAAAGCACTTGCCGCCTGGTAAAGAAGTAGGCATTGCCGCGTCGGATCGGACCATGAAACCCCTGTCGAAGCAGGGGTTTCACGAGACCCCTGCGTACCAGGGGTTTATAAATGATCGCAACATGATTTTGGCATCAGGATAATCGAAGGAGAGGTGAAATGGATCGATTGAAAGGAAAGGTTGCGCTTATCACAGGGGGCGGCATGGGGATCGGCCGCGCGAGCGCGCTGCGGTTCGCCCATGAAGGAGCGACGATCGTCATTGCAGAGAAAGACACCGCTGCGGGCGAAGAGACGGTATCCAAGATCCGCGAGCTGGGCGGAGAGGCGCTTTTTGTGCAGACTGACGTCACTGAAGCGGATGACGTCAAAAACGCGGTGGATTCTACCGTTCAGCGCTATGGCCGCTTCGACATCATATACAACAACGCGGGGGGCTCGACGGTGCGCGACGCACGCGTCACGGATGCGCCGTTCGAAGAGTTCTGGAGCAAGATCAAGCTGGATTTGTTCGGCACCTGGCTGGGCTGTCGCTACGGGATCCAGGCGATGATGGATGCCGGCCATGGGGGCTCGGTCATCAACTGCACTTCAATATTTGCACTGATTGGAACACACGGCAAAGACGCGTATACGGCGGCAAAGGGGGCGATCAGCGCACTGACCCGGTCGATGGCGGTCGAATATTCTCAGTACAACATCCGCGTGAATGCGGTTGCGCCAGGTGCGACGGCCACGGCACGGGTGTTGAAGCTGCTGAAAGAAGACAACGTCACGTCCAAGTCTCTGGACGGGCAATTGTTTGGGATCATCGATCCCGAGCACGTCGCCTATGCGGCCCTTTATCTGGCATCGGATGAATCCAAGTCGACCACAGGCCATATTCTTTCAGTAGACGGCGGGCTCACTATTTCCTAGATAGTGAGGGTTCATTTCATATTCAAATGATTGGGGAAACCATGTTCCACCATGTTGTCATGCTTCATTTTCGCGACACGCTGTCGGAAGAGGATTGCAAATATATCAACGATGCCTGCGACACCTTACGCGAACTGCCCGGTGTGATAACGCTGCAATTTGTTTCTAATTGTTCGGAGCGTGCTTTTGGCTATACCCATGCCTTTGTTTCCAGCTTCGTCGACAGCGCCGCGCACGATCATTACCAGCAAACGCCCCTGCATGCGCCCCTCAAGCAAAAAATCAAGGAGATCACGGATCAAGTGGTCGTGCTCGACTACGAGACGCCGTAAGAGGATCATGGGGCTTGCCTTGCAGGCCGCCAAAAGCCGCATCGACACGGGTCAACGGCGGAATTTTCGCGACTCGTCGGTGATGATCGACAAGATGAAATCCCATACCAGGCGTACCCGCTTGGTCTTGAACAGATCATTGGGGGCGGCCAGCCAGAGCTTGCGGGTGGCCAAGGGCTGGCCCGGCAGGACGCAAACCAGATCATCCGCCACGTCGGCCACGTATGGCGTCAGCAGAACCAGGCCCATCCCGGCGACGGCCGCAGCCCGTTGCGCCAGGATGCTGCTGGACGTCATGATGATCTGTGGCTGTGAAATGATTTCCTCGAGCACAAGAAAGCGGTCGCTCATGGTCCCATCATGCACATAGTCGACGAATGCGTGGGCATCCAGGTCGCCGATGGTCTTGATGGATGGGTGATGATTCAGGTAGGTTGGCGAGCCGTAGACGAAGTAATCGATTTCGGCCAGCCGCGTTATGGTGTAGCGGCCTGATTTCGGCGGATCCAGTGTCACGATGACATCGACTTCACGTGTCACGAGGCTGGGGTATTGTGGCTGCGCGATCAGTTCGATGTGCAGTTTTCGCTGCACCGCATGCAGACGTTCGAGTTGCGGGGCGAGCACACACACCCCAAAGGCTTCGGGCGTGCCGACCCGTACGGTACCCATGACATAGCGAGAGCGCGCCACGGTGCTCTCCATGGCTTCATGGAGTGCCGATTCCATGGCTTCAACGTGCCCCACGAGGGATCGGCCCGCGTCCGTCAGAGCGTACCCTTTCTTGCTGCGGTCGAACAGCACGGCACCTACCAGTGTTTCAAGGCGGTCGATCCGTCGCGATACGGTCGAGTGTTCCACGCCCAGTCGCAGGCTGGCTTTGGACACGGTTCCCACCCTGGCTACGGTCAGGAAAAATTGAAAATCCGTCCAGTCATGAAATTTCGACATCTCCAGAGGTCCTCGGTTGGACGCGCCGCGGTTCGGATTCGGTTCAGTAGGGGGCAGACGTGACGGTGCGGCGAGTATGGCTGTTCACGGGATCGGCGAGAGGCCAGCGTCGGCCTCGGGTGCCATTGAACATCATACGACGGGCCGCGTGCGGGTGTGGCAGGCGCGCTTGTGTCGCAGCGAACCGGGCACTCGGCTTTTGCGGCGATGCCATTTCTACTACAATTTTTTGATGGATAGCCGTCGTCAATGGATGGAACAGATTCGGGCCTGGGCACGCGCATTGGGGTTCTCCCAGATTGGTGTTTCGGGGGTCGATTTATCGTCGGCCGAGCCCTATCTGTTGCAGTGGCTGGCCCAGGGTCATCATGGCGAGCTCCACTACATGGAGCGGCACGGCCTCAAGCGGGCGCGTCCGGCCGAACTCGTGCCCGGCACGGTCAGCGTCATCACTGCGCGCATGCCCTATCTGCCGCGCGGCACGGCACCCGACTGGCCCGCTCGCGAACGCGCCCGGTTGGACAACCCCGGCGAAGGGGTGGTGTCGCTCTATGCCCGCGGCCGCGATTACCACAAGGTCGTGCGGTCGCGCCTGCGAAAACTGTGCGACCAAATCGAGACGCTGGTGGGGCCGTTTGGTTACCGCGTCTTTTCCGATTCGGCGCCGGTACTGGAAAAAGAGCTGGCCCGCCGCAGTGGCCAAGGCTGGCGCGGCAAACATTCGATGGTGCTTTCGCGCGATGCCGGATCGATGTTCTTTCTGGGCGAGATCTTCGTAGACTTCGAACTCGAGCCCACCGATCCGGTCAGCGCCCATTGCGGTACCTGCACGGCCTGCATCGACGTCTGTCCAACGGGCGCCATCGTTGCGCCTGGCGTGGTCGACGCGCGCCGCTGCATTTCGTATCTCACCATCGAAAACCATGGCCCGATCCCCGAGGCGCTGCGCCCGCTGATGGGCAATCATATTTATGGCTGCGACGATTGCCAAACGATCTGCCCCTGGAACAAGTACGCGCAGACGTCCGAGCTGCCCGATTTCGATGAGCGCTCGCCCCTGGTCGGGCGCCAGCTCATCGAACTCTTTGCCTGGGATGAGGACACGTTTCTCAAGCGCACCGAAGGCGGCCCGATCCGGCGCATCAATCATGAACGCTGGCTGCGCAATATTGCGGTGGCACTGGGCAATGCCTTGCGCGATGCCGACGACGTGCAAGCCCGGGCGTTGCGCGCCGCCTTGCTGAGCCGCGCCGATCATGACAGTGCCCTGGTGCGAGAACACGTGGCCTGGGCGCTGGCGCAGCGGCCCGCGGGCTAGCGCGGGCGGACGCCCGGGCCAGGTACCCACGGCAGGTGTGCGGGTGCCACCAGCGGGGTTACATTTGGTAAACACACATTGAGTAAAACCATATTCTGGATCATGTCATGGCATTACCGAACAAACCTGGCCAAAGCGCCATCGTCACCGCCTTGCAGGAGGCCATGGCACAGCAATCCTTCGCCATGCTCGAATCCGCGCAAGCGTTTGCCGACCGTTTCATGGCCGAGCACAACCGGCAGGCGCTCGACGATTTGGACATTTTGAGGCTCAGCCGCATGCAGGCGCCTGCAGCCGGCCTTCCATGGCCAGCTCCATGGTTCCCATCTTCGGGCTTTGGAGCGTGGCCTGGGACGTATAGTGCTGCTTGCTGTGGATGGTGGCGGTGAACTGGCCCGTGCCTTGGAAGCCGTCGCCATCGCAGACCAGGGTTCCGCTCCAGCGGTTGCCCTGCTGCTTGACGTCCTGGTAGGTACAGTCGCCGTCGGTTCGGCCATTCTGGATCGGGCCGCTTTTGGCATCTTCGGGGCTGATGCAGACATTCATCGAAACGGTCGGGGCGCCGTCGCGGGTTTGGATATCGATGCCCAGCATGCCGCCCATTTGCTGCTCGATCATGCGGCGAACCTCGGGCGACTGGTTTTCGAGCATCTGCATGGCCTGCGACATGGCGCGCATCTGCTGCCCCATTTCATTGCCAGTGACCGTGGTGTTCACCCGCCATAAGCCCGGGTCGATTTCCTGGGCTGCGAGGGGACTGCTGAACATGGCTGCCAGGGAGAGTAGCAAAAAGGCTTTTTTCATCGGGGATTCCTTTGCGCGCTTGCAATCAAGCGTCCATACGGATTACGGTGTCGGTTGCGGTGATTTAGCCTGGTCCAGCGCGGCTGGGCGATCCGTGTTTACCCTAGGTGTGAGTGTGTCGATACCCCGTAAGGCCGTAATCCGTCAGAACTGGTTCGATCAGGGGGGTGAAGCCTATGCGCGCTTTCGCCCAGGCTATCCCCCTGAACTCGCGCAGTATCTCGCGTCCGTGTCGGCGGGCAGGACGCTGGCCGTCGACGTCGGTTGCGGCAGCGGCCAGCTGGCCGTTCATCTGGCCCGACACTTCGACCGCGTACTGGGCGTGGATCCCAGTGCCGACCAGATCACCCATGCCACGGCGCATCCGCGCGTGGATTATGTGTATGCCACGGCAGAGGCCCTGCCGGTCGCGCGCCACGGAGCCGGGCTGATCGTCGCGGCGCAGGCCGCGCACTGGTTCGACCTGCCACGCTTCTACCAAGAGGTGCGCCGCATCGGTCAGCCGGGTGCCGCCCTGGCGCTGGTCAGTTACGGCGTGCTGAAGCTGGACGATGCACTGGATGTGCGTTTCAGCCGGTTTTATCATGACGAGATCGGCCCCTACTGGCCAGCAGAGCGCGCACTGGTCGACACGGGCTATGCCGGCTTGCCTTTTCCGTTCGATGAGCGCACGCCACCCCGCCTGCAGATTCGCCTGGCCTGGTGCCTTGACGACCTGCTGGGTTACATTGCCACCTGGTCTGCCGTGCGTCGCCTGCGCGAAGCGGCGCGCGACGACGTCCTGCAGGGTTTTGCCGCCGACCTGGCGGCGCTTTGGGGGGATCCGTCGCATCGCCGGGCAGTACACTGGCCCATCAATATGCGACTCGGCAGGCTGTGAATCCCCTGTTTTCGGGCGTGAGGGGTGTACCCTGGACGCATTCATGAATTTTTAGGATGTCAGTCGATGGAAGATTTGAACAGCCGCTACGGCCTGAACCCGGCCCACAGCGAAGTCGTGCAGGCCTGCGAGCTCATCGAGCCGTGCAGGGCCCTGGACATGGGGTGTTCGACCGGGCGCAACGCGCTTTACCTGAGCCAGCGCGGTTTCGAGGTGACGGCCGTCGACGTCAACCCCGATGCCATCGACCGGCTGCAGTCCATCGTCGACCAGGAAGGGATCCGTACGCTCAGGCCGCGGGTCTACGATATCCAGCAGGCTCGCATCGATGCAGAGTATGGCTTCATCGCCTGCACCGTCACCCTGATGTTCATCGATGCCTCGCGCGTGGCGGCCGTGCTGTCCGACATGCAGCAGCACACCGTGCCCGGGGGCTACAACCTGATCGTGTGTGCCATGGATACGGATGCGTATCCATGCCCCATGAACTTCCCCTTCACGCTGAGGCCGGGTGAACTGAGTCAGGCCTATGCGGGCTGGGAGCTCGTCAAGTACAACGAAGATCCGGGCACCATGCATCATGGCGCCCGTTTGCAGTTTGCCACCTTGCTGGCGCGCAAGCCAGAATAAATGGCGGAAAATCTCGATTCGGATCCGGACAACGCCTGCACGGCCATTGCCCGTGTGCTTGCCGGCAGCCTGCAGGTGCTGGCCTTCCCCAGCGCCAGCCACGTCTACAACCCGCTGATCTACATGTGGCCGGCACACCGCGATTACTTGCAGCGCTATGGCAGCCGCAGAGGCCGGATCCTGCTGGTCGGCATGAACCCCGGCCCATGGGGCATGGCGCAGACGGGCGTGCCCTTCGGGGCGATTTCCATCACGCGTGATTGGCTGAAAATCGAACATCCGCTGGGCGGGCCACTGCCCGACCAGCACGAAAAATATCCCATCACCGGGTTTGCCTGCCACCGCAGTGAAGGCAGCGGGGATCGCTTCTGGGGCTGGGCGCAGCGGCATTTCGGTCACCCGGATCCATTCTTCCAGGACGTCTTCGTCTGGAACTACTGTCCCTTGCTGTTCTTGCGCAATAACCGCAACCTGGTTCCGGAACATCTGCGCAAGGCCGAGCGTGAGCCCTTGTTCGGCATCTGCGACGCCGCGCTGGGTGCGGTGATTCATGCGATCAGGCCGCGTGTCGTCGTCGGTATCGGCCGTTTTGCCCATGGCCGTGCGCAGGGGATTGTCGGCGATGCGCTGCCGACGGCCTACCTGCTGCATCCCAGCCCGGCCAATCCAAGCGCCAACCGGGGCTGGGCCGACGTGGCCGATCAGGCCCTGGCGCCGTGGCTTTGATGGCGGCCACGTCTGGTGGTCATGGGAATCTGGGTTGCTATACTGGCCCGGGACAAAAACACGCCATTCGAGGCGATTTCATTTGGGTCAATCAATTGTTCAGAGATCTTGTCGACGGATTAGACGATTGCGTCAAAGAACCGGAAATTTTCCTGGACGTGCCGTTCGTGCCCACCGAGGAGGCCGTGGTCGAAGCCATGCTGAATCTGGCCGATGTCGGCCGTCACGACGTTCTATATGATCTGGGCGCCGGCGATGGGCGGTTTCTGGTGGCTGCTGCCATGCGGCGGAAGGCTCGCGGCGTCGGCATCGAACTGGATCCGGCGCGTGTTGCAGATGCCATGGAATATGCCGCGCATTCCCGTGTCGAGCATTTGGTCGACTTCATCGAAGAAGACTTCTTCAAGGCGGATTATCATGATGCCACCGTCGTGGTGCTGTATTTGCTGGACAGCATCAATGTGAAATTGCGGCCCCGATTATTGAAAACGCTTCAGGCGGGTGCGCGTATCGTGTCACATGCCTTCGATATGGGAGACTGGCGGCCTGACGAACGCGTGAGTGTTGCCGGCAGTACGCTTTATAAATGGATCGTCCCTGCGCGTGTGGCAGGCACGTGGTACTGGGAAAGCCTGGATGGCGCATCGTACCGGGCTGAACTGCGGCAGAAATATCAGGACGTCAGCGCCCAGGTCTGGCGCGAAGAGACCCCGGTTTGCGTAAAAAGCGCCGACCTGCAGGGTGGCCAGCTGGATTTGCATCTGGATGGCACACCATCCGGTGCGGCTCGCCACTTCACGCTGCATTTCGAGACGGGCGAACTGGTGTCAGCCGAAGAGCATGCGGCGGATGGCTCTTGTTGAGAGAGTGGCTTGCATGGGCTGATTATGGTGCGGACGCAGACCGAGCCTGACCTGCTCGGCGTAGCTGATTACCATCGGTTGAAAACACAATCTATATGGACTTAACGCGTGCTCAGAGACGCCTACGTTGATGCTGTCAAGAGCATCTTGATACTATTGGTTGTGTTTGGACATCTGATCGAACCGTATTCGTTTCGCCCTGATATCGAAAGTATTTACAAGTTCATATATTCCTTTCACATGCCACTGTTTGCATTTGTGTCAGGTTTGTTAACAAAGCAATATGAATCAAGGAGGGATCTTTATCACTCGGTCTTGCCGATCGTAGTGCTTCTTGTGGTGTTTGATCTGATTTACGAATTGGTAAATTTTCTTGTAACTGGCTCGACATCATGGTATTTGCGGGTTTTTTCCCCTTATTGGCTCCTTTGGTATTTCCTGAGCCTTGCGACATGGAGACTTGTTTCACCGGTATTTTTCAGGCTGTCCTTTCCAATAACAGTGAGCGTCTTGGTGTCAGTGACATTTCTATTGGTACCGCAGATCGGATATCCATTGAGCATCGCCAGGACGTTGTCATTTCTGCCATTTTTTGTCGGCGGCTTGGTGTACGGCCGAAAAATTATATCCTGGATAAAACATCATAATACAGGTAAATGGCTCATTATTGCAGTATTTGTATTGATCGGCATATTCTTAATTGTGCCGAGATTTGATGTTCGAATGCTATGGGGTAGCTTCTCTTACGCTCAAATGGGTTACCACGGGCCAAGCGGTATTATGCAGAAGTTATCTGTGCTGTTGATATCCTCTATCGGCGTGTTTTCTATATTGATGTTTGCGCGATACAGTAGCCTGCTGATCACATTTGGCGTAGCCTCATTGTCGATATATGTATGGCATGGGTTTTTCATCCAGATCATAAGCAAGGCTGCCGTTAATTTCCTCCAGGATTCTCCTTTACTGCTTTTGATCATCATAGAGCTCGCGTTATCGGCATTCATTTGTTGGGTTCTAAGCCTAGGGTTGGCCACTAGGGTGACACGATCCATTCAGAAGGGAGTCCGATAGCACGGCCGCCATTTCATAGAAGCACGAGAGACTATGGATTGCTCTTTCGTGGTGACTCAGGCGCGGGAGGTGCAACGATCGCGATGTATTGAGCTTTCTGAGTGGCGAGCACTTGTTGTCTGCGGGCACTGGCTGTTGTGGTTTGCCATTTTCTTTTTGAGGTACGATACTTGCGGTTTCTTCAAGAGTGCTCGGAATTTTTTAGGCAAGGCATATCATGAGAGGGAAACGCCCATGGACATGCCGGTGAAACACAAGAGGCCATCTATTATTGCGGCCCAGGTGGCCAGACAGGCCGATGAACGCAACGGGGTGAGCGCCAAGATGCCCGGGGCATGAGCGTGCGCGAGATCCAGGCCTTCCTCGTCGGGACTTATGGCACGGAAGTCTCGCCTGAGCTCATCAGCGCAGTGACCGATCAAGTGGTGGCCGAGGCCGCCGCTTGGCAAAGCTGGCCCCTGGAGCGTATGTACCCTATCGCCGGTCGCTGGAGTGGCGGCTTCGTTTTCTGCACATCGTCGTGCAGCAGGGGCACGGAGCACGCGATCCTGCACAGGTGGCGAAGGAAACCCCTACCTGATGCGCAGAAAACCACCAGGACCCCGGAATTGCAGGATAATTAGTCTATACCTGTATCACTTTCGCAAAGCCTGTCATGAAATTTCCCCAGTGCGTGAACGATGCCGACCTCGAGCGCCTCGACGATTTTCTCGCCTCCGGTCGTATTGCCGAGACGTCCATGGACGTCTCCACTCTGGAGGGGTGGCTCACGGCACTGGCCATTGGTCCGCGCATGGTCGTGCCATCCGCTTGGTTACCCTGGGTTTGGGACTTCGAACACGGCCACGAAGACGTGGATTTCGCGTCTATGGATGAGGCCAATGAGATCATCGGCCTTCTCATGGGCTGGTGGAATCAGATCACTCAGACGTTTCAAGAACATCCTGAAACCTTCGAGCCCGTCTTCAAGCGGCAGGCGGTTTGGGGGGCTGCTGAATGGTGCGAAGGGTTCCTGAGAGCGACGCAGCTGTTTGATGCGGATGACTGGGAGCGGCTTTGGGCAGCAGACGCGGCGAAAGCGGCAGAGCAGTACCCGGGCTTGATGACGCCTTTCCTGCGACTGGGCACGGAAGATGGCATGGAAATCATACGTAAGAAAGGTGATGCCCAACACTGGATGGATGCCGTGGTACCTGCCGTATTGAGCATCGATCGATACTGGGCGCCCCGACGAGAGCGGTTGGTTGGCGAGCGGGCACAAAATACCATAAGGCGCACCACACCCAAGATCGGCCGCAACAGCCCATGCCCATGTGGCTCAGGCAAAAAATACAAGCATTGCTGCGGCCGACGACCTGTCACTTTGCATTAAACGATCACCTGCGACCATCCCATTACACTGGCGGCGTCTCGAGTCTTGGAAAACAAGAGACTCCCCCAAAAGATGCGTTTGTTCAAGCATCTTGGGGGGGATTTCCTTCTGCCCATCACCTTCCTTGATCAAATTCCAGCAAAAATCCATCAAGAGAGATGAACAGGCTCAAGATTTGTGGATTGCACGCAATAGCTGGGTCCCATACACTTTTAATGATTTTTGTTTACAAGGAAACCACCATGGCATTAAAAATAGAATCCCTCGACCCGGATCACACGGCGCTGCTGCTGATAGACCTGCAAAACGACTTTGTCGAACCGGGCGGGCCGCTGCATGCGTCGATGGCTTACGACAACCTGCCCAAGATCAAGGAATTAATCGCATTTTGCCGTGAAAAGGGTGTTCAGCTGATTTATTCGCGTCACGCCCACGATAATGACGGCTCCGATATGGGCTTGTTTCAAGAAATCTATCCTGGTCTGGGGCAGCGTCAGGCCCTGATACAGGGCCAGCGTGGTGCTGAAATTTTTGCCGAGGTCGCGCCGCAAGAGGGCGACATCATTGTGCGCAAGCAGCGATACAGCGCTTTTTTCCAGACCAATCTCGATCTGATCCTGCGCAGCAAGGGCATAACAAGCCTTGCTATTGCCGGCGCGACCTCAGAAGATTGTTGCCTGGCCACCGCCCGGGACGCCATGTATAGGGGCTACCGGGTGGCTTTCTTGGAGGACGTTATAGGGACCTATGACTATCCCGATATCGGCTATGGCGCGATCAAGGCCGAAGACCTGCACCGCATGATTCTCACCATTGTGGGGGTCACCACGGCCCACGTCATGAAAGCAGACGCGTTCAAGGCTTTGTTGGCCGCTTGAGTCGGGGTAGACGTTGCATGGTCGAAGGCACTGGCATTATCGCAGTGCTTGAGGCGCTTTCTTCCATGTGACGGCAAGAGAGGCGCATCCATGAATGATCTTGTTCTTCAGCGAGGATAGCGGTCGAAATAGGTGTGTCTTTTGTTTTTCCGCCGGAGCCAGCGGCCGACGCCACTTGCTGAGCCCGCTCACCTCTCTTGATGGGTTTTTGTTGGAATTTGATCAAAAACCGTTCAACCTCGCACCTCAAGCCTGTCACCAGCGTCAGCTGCCTGATGAGCGCTGAAAACCAAGGCTAGCGGGTTACTGGTGAAATTTGCGGGTTAGGGCGTACGAGGGCCAGAGCAACGCTTGCACAGCAAGATGGACAAGTTGGGAAAGTGATGAACACGACTGTGCAGATTGGATGAGCTTGTACAGATTTCCTCGATGATGTAATGCAATTGAATTGCAATCATGATGTCTCAAGCCTATCCCACAGGAGACTCGCTATGTCCGCCAGTGCATTGGTTCAAGCTCGCATCGACCCCGTTCTGAAAGAGCGGGCCACGAAAGTGCTCAACAACATGGGCCTCACCGTGTCGGATGCTGTGCGTATTCTATTGACCCGGTGCGCGACAAGCCCCGCCGTTCATGGCGGGGAAGGATAGCGCGGACGGCGTAGCCGTCCTGGGGCTTGGTTTTCAGTGCGGCGCCTGCTGCTGTTCGATGTACTGGCGCACCATGGAAATGGGAGCGCCGCCACAGCTTGATGCAAAGTAGGACGGCGACCTTCGGCAGGTACTCCACCAGCAAGTGAACGTGGTCGTCCTCGCCGTCCATCTCGATCAGTTGTGCATCGAAGTCGGTGCAGACCTTGGCAAAGATTGTCCGCAACCGGTTAATGGCGTCGCCATCGAATACTCTGCGGCGATATTTCGCCACAAAGACCAAATGGACGTGTATCTTAAAAACGCAGTGTCTGCCGCGTCGAATATCGTTGTCATCGCTCATAGACCAAGAGTATCATTGATCCATGCAACGACTTCAAGCCTTCAAGTTCGAGCTACGCCCCGACGGCCATCAGGAGCGGCAGATGCGCCGTTTCGCTGGCTCTGCCGGTTTGTCTTCAACAAGGCGCTGGCGTTGCAAAAAGAACGCTACGAGAACAGTGAGAAGAAGCTAGGCTACGCCGGGCTGTGCAAGCTGCTCACCGAGTGGCGCAACAGCGCGCAGACGGCATGGCTGGCGGATGCGCCCGTCCATCCGTTGCAACAAACGCTCAAGGACTTGGAGCGGGCGTATTCCAACTTCTTTGCCAAGCGCGCCGACTTCCCGCGTTTCAAGAAGAAGGGCCGGCGCGACAGCTTCCGCTACCCAGACCCGAAGCAGATCAAGCTCGACCAGTCCAACAGCCGCATCTTCCTGCCCAAGTTGGGCTGGTTGCGTTATCGCCGCAGTCGGGCCGTGCTCGGCGTGGCGAAGAACATCACCAGTCAGCCAGACCTGCGGCAAGTGGTTTGTGAGCATCCAGACCGAGCGGGAGGTGCAGCAGCCAATTCCCAACGGCGGTGCTGTCGGTACCGACATGGGCATAGCCCGCTTCGCCACACTTTCGGACGGCACGTACTACGCGCCACTGCACAGCTTCAAGCGGCATGAAGCCGCACTGCGCAAGGCGCAGCAGGCCATGAGCCGCAAAACCAAGTTCAGCAGCAACTGGAAGAAGGCGAAAGCCCGAGTCCAGCGCATCCATTTCCGCATCGGTAATGCCCGCCGCGACTACCTGCACAAGACCTCAACCACGATCAGCCAAAACCACGCAATGGTGTGTATCGAGGACTTGCAGGTGCGGAACATGTCCAAGTCGGCGGCAGGTACGGCAGATGCACCGGGAAGAAACGTTCGGGCCAAGTCCGGCCTGAAC